>NZ_LZHA01000029.1:0-57131 GCF_001690335.1 Gilliamella sp. Gris1-4
ACAGATGGTCCTATGCCACAAACTCGTGAACACATCCTTTTAGGTCGTCAAGTAGGTGTTCCTTACATCATCGTATTCTTAAATAAATGTGATATGGTTGATGACGAAGAGTTATTAGAATTAGTTGAAATGGAAGTACGTGAACTTCTATCTCAATATGATTTCCCTGGTGATGATACACCAGTAATTCGTGGTTCTGCGCTTAAAGCGTTAGAAGGCGATGCAGCATGGGAAGACAAAATTGTTGAATTAGCAGAAGCATTAGATAGCTACATTCCAGAACCAGAGCGTGATATCGACAAACCATTCCTATTACCAATTGAAGACGTATTCTCAATTTCAGGACGTGGTACAGTAGTAACTGGTCGTGTTGAACGCGGTGTAATCAAAGTTGGTGAAGAAGTTGAAATTGTTGGTATCAAACCAACTGCTAAAACAACTTGTACTGGTGTTGAAATGTTCCGTAAATTACTTGACGAAGGCCGTGCAGGTGAAAACGTTGGTGTATTACTACGAGGTACAAAACGTGAAGAAATCGAACGTGGTCAAGTACTTGCAAAACCAGGTTCAATCACACCACATACTGATTTCGAATCAGAAGTGTATATCTTAAGCAAAGATGAAGGTGGTCGTCACACTCCATTCTTCAAAGGTTACCGTCCACAGTTCTACTTCCGTACAACTGACGTAACTGGTACTATCGAATTACCAGAAGGCGTAGAAATGGTAATGCCTGGTGATAACATCAAAATGACAGTATCATTAATTCACCCAATCGCAATGGCAGACGGCTTACGTTTTGCGATTCGTGAAGGTGGTCGTACTGTTGGTGCAGGTGTTGTTGCTAGGGTTATTAAATAATCTAAGTATTAGCTACCATAGAAAGGGTATCGATAGATGCCCTTTCTTATCTAGCCTGTTTAGCAAAATGTTTTTAATAAAAGAGCATTTTGGAAAATAGATATTACTATAAATAACATAATTATGGGTTTTATATGCTAGTAAGTAACGAGAGTCAAGATACAAACACTATTCTAGATAAATTTAAGTGGTTTTTAGTTTTAGTATTGATTGCGTTTGTTGTTTGGGGAAATTTTTATTTTGCTGGACCTAATGATATATATCAACCTAATACGATCGTTCGGATTATTGTGGTTGCTGTAATTTCACTATTAACATTGCTAATTGCGATCACAACAAATAAAGGCAAATCATTTTTGTTATTTTTACAAGAATCTAGAAAAGAGTTAAGAAAAGTTGTATGGCCAACTCGTAAAGAAACAGCACAAACAACTTTACTGGTTGCAGCTATCACACTTATTGTTGGTTTAGCGCTTTGGGGAATGGACTCGGTATTCCGTTCAATTATCTTTTATTTAACATTAATAGGGCGTTAATATGAGCGAAACACAACAAAAGCGATGGTATGTTATTCAAGCTTATTCTGGCTATGAAGCTAGGGTTGCACAGTCATTACGTGAATACATCAAATTACATAATATGGAAGATGCATTTGGTGAAGTTTTAGTACCCACTGAAGAAGTTGTTGAAATGAAAAGTGGTCAACGTCGAAAAAGTGAACGTAAATTCTTTCCTGGTTATGTATTAGTTGAAATGATGATGAATGATGCAACTTGGCATTTAGTAAAAAGTGTACCAAGAACAATGGGCTTTATTGGTGGTACTTCGGATCGTCCTGCACCAATTAGCCAACGTGAAGTTGATGCAATCATGAATCGTTTACAACAAATAGGCGATAAACCACGCCCTAAAACACTATTTGAACCAGGCGAGCTTGTTCGTGTTAACGAAGGTCCATTTGCTGACTTTAATGGTGTAGTAGAAGAAGTTGATTATGAAAAAAGCCGCTTAAAAGTATCCGTTTCTATTTTTGGGCGTTCGACACCTGTAGAACTAGATTTTAGTCAAGTTGAAAAGAGCTAATCTTTTGATATAGTTTTTTCACTGAATTAACTGTATCTTTTAGAAAACCACAAGAGTCTATCTTGTGGTTTTTGTTTTTATGAAAGAAATATAATGCCTTTAGAAAATTTGAGAATAATAGTTCTATTGCCAATATATTTTATTAAAGTGAATCGCCAAGGTAGATAAAACCACTATAGGATCATAATTTAACTTATTATTAATATAATATAGGCAGTCTACTCTTTTTTAGATTTTTTTATTCTTTTACCCATATCAAAGTGATATCCCAACCAATAGTTAGGCCAACGTGCTTCGATTCCTATATTATTAACTATTAAAGCAACCATGACTAATAAAACCGAACCTATAAGTACTGGTGTTATCAAGAATGAATAGTTAGTAATTCCAGACATCATGATTAGAATAGGGTTTGCACCAGCTGGAGCGTGAACTACACGTAGTAACTGCATCAATGCGATAGATGTCCCAACTGCTAATGCTATCGGTATAATTCCATTACTAAATAAATTAATGAACAACACACCTATAAAAGACGAAATAAAATGCCCTCCTATAACACTTCTTGGTTGTGCTAATGGATATTTAGGTGCAGCAAATAACAAGACGCATGTTGCACCAAATGGAGCCATAATTGCTAATGTACCTCCCCACTGAGTGATTACGAGCAAAGTTAAAATCCCTAAAGCACCCCCAATAAATCCTCTCAATATAGCTACTGCGTTAGGTTTAGGTGAGATCACCTCTCCTCCTTTTAATTTTTCTAGCATAAATCTCTCCTGTTTGGTTAATGTGGGATTTTAATAAAACTAGTAAGTCTATTAAGTAAACTGTCTCGTTTACTTAATGTATATTTATTAACCATAAAGGTCAAATATTATTTATAATTAACTATATTAGAGTTGTTGTGATAGAATCAAAAATATTCTAGCAATTACAAATAATAAAAAATGAAATTGAAGCCTGAAATTGTTGATATGATACTTGCTGCGGCTGAATCGCTGTTTAATGAATATGGTTATCATCCTGTTAGTTTAGAGCTTATTGCAGAAAATGCAGGTGTATCAAAAAGAACATTATATAAATATTTTGGTGACAAAAATGGGCTTGTAAGTAAAGTGTTACTTAGGCGGAATGATTGTTTTAAAAAATCACTTACAGATGTTATCGCTGTTTTTTCTGAAAAAAAAGACAAAATCAATGCAATTATTTCATGGCATATAAAATGGTTTAAGAATGATAATTACCGTGGTTGTATGTTTGTACGAGCCAAGTCTGAATATAACAATAAAAGTGAAGAAATATGCGCTATTGTTAGTGAACATAAAAAGTGGATTCAAGATAGGATTTTTGAATGTCTAGGAGGCACAAAGTCATGTGAACAAGCATCTTGCCTAATTATGTTAATACTTGAAGGTATGATATCTTGCACATCCGTTTTTGGTATTGAGGGATATGATTTTGAACAGGCAAAAATGTACATCTATGATATCGTCGATAACATTGGCGAGGATAACCTATGAATTTAAATAGCTGGCTTATAGACAATGGATAGCCATTACCTCAAGCCTATTAACCGAAATGATCAATTTAATCTAAGTTAAACGATTCCAATTGTTGTTGTAATTCTAACCATTGTAGTTCTGTTTCTTCTAATTGATTTTTAAGTTGGCTTTGCTCTAGTAACAAAGTTGTAAGTTCGTTTTTTTTGCTTGCATCATAGATTGCAGGATCAGACAGTTGTTCTTCAATTTGCTTTAATTGATGGGTTAATTTATCAAGCATTTGTTCTTCTTTTTGTAACTGTTTTTTTATTGGCTGCATTTGTGCACGTAATTCAGCTTGTTTACGTTTTTGCTCTTTACGATCTTGAGCTGATATATTACTTGTATTTTCTTTTTTGGGTGAATTTATTTCGTCATTTGACTGGTTATCATCTTTTTGTGCTTCGGCTAACCATTTTTGATAATCATCAAGATCGCCGTCAAATGGTTCAACTTTATGATCATGGACTAAATAGAATTCATCGGTGGTCGAACGCAACAAATGGCGATCATGTGACACCACCACTAATGCACCATCAAAATCAATCAATGCCTCAGTTAGAGCTTGTCGCATATCTAAGTCTAAATGATTGGTTGGCTCGTCTAATAAAAGAAGATTTGGTTTTTGCCAGACAATTAAAGCTAAAACAAGTCGCGCCTTTTCACCACCCGAGAAAGTTTTAACTGGCTCGGTGACTTTGTCGCCTTGAAAATCAAATCCACCTAAATAATTACGTAGTTCTTGCTCTGTATTTTTCGGTTCGGCAAGTTGCGTTAAATGCCAAAGTGGTGACTCATCGGGGCGTAGATATTCTAATTGATGTTGAGCAAAATAGCCTAATTGAACACCTTTAGCGAGATTAATATGGCCTTCTTTAGGTGCAAGTTCTCCGGCCAGTAATTTAATCAGTGTTGATTTCCCAGCACCATTGCGTCCTAATAAGCCAATGCGTGAACCAGGGACTAAATTAAGCTTAATTTTTTCTAGTATAATTTTATCATCATAACCCGCTACAACTTTTTCCATCCTTAACAAAGGACTTGGTAAGAATTCAGATGGCTTAAAATTAAAATGAAATGGATTATCAACATGAGCAGGTGCAATCAGTTCCATTCTTTCTAGCATTTTTATACGGCTTTGTGCCTGTTTAGCTTTTGTTGCTTTGGCTCTAAAGCGATCGATATAATTTTGTAAGTGTGCAACTTTGAGTTGTTGGCTTTCATAAAGAGACTGTTGTTGAGCAAGTTTAGTTGAACGTTGGATCTCAAAGGAGGAATAATTGCCCGTATATTCAAATAAACTTTTTTGTTCAATATGAATAATTTTATTGACTAAAGGATCTAAAAAATCACGGTCGTGAGAAATTAAGATTAAAGTTCCTTGATAGTTGCTTAGCCATTTTTCAAGCCAGATGACAGCATCTAAATCAAGGTGATTGGTTGGTTCATCAAGCAATAATAAATCAGAACGACACATTAACGCTTGTGCCAAATTCAATCGCATTCGCCAACCACCAGAATAGGATTTAACGGATGACATTAATTGCTCATTAGAAAACCCCAATCCATGTAATAATGTTGCAGCTCGTGCACGAATTGTCCATGCATCTATGGTATCAAGCTTTTCATGAATGACTGCAATTTGTTGACCATTATTTTGCTCATTGGCAATATTTAACTGCTTTTCTAATTGACGATATTCACGATCACCATCAATAGCATATTCAATCGCTGGGATATCTAATGCAGGTGTTTCTTGATTGACCCAAGCAAGTTGCCATTGCGATGGTATACTTAACGTGCCGGCATCAGCTTGAATTTCACCTTTAATTAGTGAAAACAGCGTCGATTTTCCGCAACCATTTTTACCTACTAACCCAACTTTTTGTTGAAGATTAATGGTTGCTGATGCATTATCTAAAAGCAAGTTAACGCCTCGGCGCACTTGGATTGAATCAAAAATTATCATGATATTTTTGTCTATTATTCAAAATAAAGTAGGTTAATAAAAATTGTTTTAATCATCTAAAATCAGGAACGTTATAAAACAATCAATTTAAACAAAAAAGCCCTTTGTTGAAACGAAAAGGGCTTAAATTTAATTATTCAATAGGACTATTTCTTAATTGCTGATAAAGCGCGACGAATAAAGAGCGTACATATACCAACAAAAACAAAGAGACCTAAAAATTGAGGTAACATACCTAAATCAGCCGAAATTGCAAGCGGTGCATCATTTCCACCACTTGTAATACTAATAACAATTACAACCGCCAATAATACGCCCACTAAACTTTCGCCAACAATTAGCCCTGACGCAATCAATGCTGCTTTACGATCAACTTTCTTAAATTGCTGTTCTGGATCTAAATTTTGTGATTGTGCTTTTTTATAAGCATAACGTTTTATTATCCATGATAAGAAAGTACCAATGAAAATAGGCATGGTAATGCTTGGTGGTAGGTAAATACCTAAACCAACAGCAAGCGCTGGCAACCTAAACTTAGCTTTATTAGCTGCTAAAACTGAATCGATAATAATAATAATAGCACCTATACCTAGCCCGATATATATCATGGTTTTATCAAGATTATTTGAAATTATTCCTTTGGCAATTTTTGTCATCAATGTTGCTTGAGGTGCTGATAAAACTTGTTTTGGATCCATATCAGGGCGTGGAAGCGCACCGGTAAAGCCGTAAGCGTTATATAAAATTTCTAAAATAGGCGCAATAACAATCGCACCAACAACACAGCCAATTAATAACGCCACTTGTTGTTTCCATGGTGTAGCATGAACTAAATAACCTGTTTTTAGATCTTGCAAATTATCGTTTGAAATACAGGCTATTGATAACACTGCACTGGTAGTAAACAGCGTAAGAGCTGTGGCAAAATTAGAGCCCTCGGCAGAAGCTAACATACCATTAGCTTCACCTAAGCCCAATAGAACTAATGAAATAACAATGATAGCAACAATGGCAATGCCTGATATTGGGCTAGCCGATGAACCAACAAGTCCAGCCATATAACCACAAGCGGCAGCCACTAAAAAGCCCATAATAAAAGCAAACAATGTAGCGCAAAACACTAATGACCAAGCAACGCCTGCCGATAGCCCACTATCTGTAATAAAGCTATAAAAAGTGACTAACAAAATAACTAACATACCACCCATAATTAATAAAATAGTTTTAGGTGATAAATCCCGCTCGGTTGATGCAATATCATCGTCAGACGCATCTGAACGCATACTTTTAAATGATATTTTTAAACCTTCAATCATTGGTTTGATTAATGTAAATAGTGTCCAAACTGCTGCAATAGCAATGACTCCCGCACCAATAAAGCGTATATCTTTTTCCCAAAATCCCATTGCAACTTTAGATAAAGGCAGACTAGTATCATAATCGGTAATTGCACTTAAAATTGGAACGCCAAATACCCAACCAATAATGGTTCCAATTAAAATGGCAATTCCTGACATAATCCCAATCAAATAACCTGCACTTAGTAACGCTAACGAAAATCCCATAGGAAGTTGAAAAATGGATTTGCCAGCAGTAAACCAATAAGCAGTACTTTCAGATAACACACGAAAACCATTAGTAAAAAGGCTGACTGTGGAGGCAACGATGCCGCCAAATAAAATATCCTTTAAACCATCATTAGCTTCTTTATTATCGGTTTTAGAGCCTGCCTTTAGAATTTCAGCAGCAGCCACCCCCTCAGGATAAGGCAAATTGCTTTTAACGACCATGGCATGTCGCAATGGAATTGAAAATAAAACCCCAAGCATTCCACCTGCGGCGCATATTGCAAAGGTTAACCAAAATGGAAAGTTTTGCCAGTAACCAATCATTAACAAACCCGGAAGCACAAAAATAATTGAAGATAATGTACCTGCCGCTGATGCTTGAGTTTGCACCATGTTATTTTCTAAAATAGTTGAACCCGAAAATAGTTTCAATATTGCCATTGAAATTACTGCAGCAGGGATTGCGGATGAAAACGTTAATCCCACTTTTAAACCAAGATAAACATTTGATGCAGTAAAAATGACAGTAATAAAAGCACCAAGGATGGTACCTCTTAAAGTAAGTTCACGTAAATTATTCATATATCAATAAAGTTAATTTAATAGGGGTATATTATATACTTAATTAGTATTTATCGGCTAGAAGTTCCGTAAATAGCTACATTTCAGTCGCTTTTATCATCATTTTTGGTGAAATAATTAGCAATAACATCAAAATATATTGCTATTAACCTTTAAAAAAATAACCATTTTGTTATGAAACCTTTACAATGACACTGATCAATGACTTATTTGTGGGGGTATATTTTGAACGGATTACAGCGCTTACAAGCTATTATCAAACAACTTCGTGATCCTGTTAATGGTTGTGAATGGGATCGAGTTCAAACTTTTGCATCTTTAAAATCATATACATTAGAAGAAACGTACGAAGTACTTGATGCCATTGATAAACAAAATATGGATGAGCTAAAAAAAGAACTTGGTGATTTACTATTTCACATTGTCTTTTATGCTGATTTAGCCGAAGAACAAGGAAGCTTTGATTTAGATGAGGTCTGTTTAGCGGTTGCTGATAAGTTAGTTTATCGTCATCCTCATATTTTCACCAAAAATAAGGTTGAAAAACCTAACTGGGAACAACTTAAACAAAA
Organism: Gilliamella sp. Gris1-4; assembly: GCF_001690335.1. Lineage (NCBI taxonomy): Bacteria > Pseudomonadati > Pseudomonadota > Gammaproteobacteria > Orbales > Orbaceae > Gilliamella > Gilliamella sp. Gris1-4. Next base: position 8,180 of record NZ_LZHA01000029.1, read on the forward strand.
AGAGCGCGATCAAAAAGCACAATACTCATTGCTTGATGATATTCCCCAAGCAATACCCGCCTTAATGCAAGCTGAAAAAATTCAAAAACGTTGCACCTCGGTTGGTTTTGATTGGCATGATATAAAATCTGTGCTTGATAAGGTAAAAGAAGAAATTGGTGAAGTTGAGCAAGAATTAGAACGAGCCAAACAAGATCCACAAAAAATTGAAGAAGAGTTAGGTGATTTATTGTTTGCTACCGTCAATTTAGCTAGGCATTTAAAAGTTAAATCAGAACTCTGTTTACAGCAAGCCAATAAAAAATTTACCCGACGATTTCAACAAGTAGAATCGATACTCAAACAAAAAAACTTATCTTTAATTGATGCAACGCTTGAACAAATGGAAGACGCGTGGCAAAGTGTTAAGCAATTAGAACAGATTAAACTCAATAGCGAAGTGAATAAAAATGACTGAACAAAAAAATGAATTATATCAAGAGATCGAAGCATGGGCACAAAATGCGATATTAAATAGTCCAAAATGGAGCATTAATCAGCTCGATTACTCTGAAAAAAGTATTACGGTTGTTGAAATGATCATCAGTGAACTGGCTGAAAAAAACTTTAGCATTCCAGAAGAACAACTCAACATGATATCGCAAGAATACGGATGTTATTTATTGCTCACCGCCCATAAAATATACGGAGGTGAATTTTATTGGAACGAAGAATTTCAACAACCCATGTTAATTTGCTGTGAACCTGATGCCATGATAGTCCTCATGACATGGAACAAAGTAAAAGGACGATTAGTAGGGGATAAAGCCGATCATATTGCTTATTTCTTAGATGAATTTGGCAAAGCTACTTTTCAACCCGAAAAAGGCACTCATGTGGTTTATTTGTAATAAAAATAATCATTCTTAAAATTCTTTACCGATAAAACTAAGCAAGTAGATAAATATTAACAAACTTTACATTACTGAATTGGATGGAGATTGAAAGTGAATTACAAACTTTATATAGGTAATAAAAACTATTCAACGTGGTCTATGCGCCCTTGGGTTGTAATGAAACACTTTGGTATTCCTTTTGATGAAAAGTTTGTTAGATTTGATAACCTTGACGATAAATCTGCTTTTAAAGCAACAATATCCTCAATATCGAAATATGGTACAGTACCAATTTTAGTTGATAATGATGTGGTGATATCTGATTCTTTGGCTATTTGTGAATACTTGGCTGAAAAACATTCCAACTTAGCTTTATGGCCGATAGATACTAAAAAAAGGGCTAATGCTCGCAGTTTAGTGGCTAAAATGCATTCAGGATTTTCTGCTATTAGAAAACATTTACCAATGAATATTGAAGCTGAGTTTTTCGAAATTGGGCAAATTATTTTACGTGATCATGCTGATGTCAAAAATGAAATTTCTCTTGTTGATGAATTATTATCTTCTTTCTTAAATTTTAATTTACCTCAATCTAACTACTTATTTGGTGAATTTACTATTGCTGATGCTTTCTATGCACCAATGTGTTTAAGACTAAAAAATTTCGGTATCAAAACATCGGCAACGTTAACCAACTACATTAACACTATTTGTCAAACTCATAGTGTTAAAGAATGGATAAGTGAGGCAATGCAAGAAAAAGATTTTATTGTTGTGGATGAACCTTATCGCCTACACCGTTAATTAACAAATTCTAAGATATTTTTAAATTACTCGTGTGATAGCCTCGAATCTTTGAGGCTAAACAGATACTTTGCACACTAAAAGCAACGTTATTACTGTCTAAATAACTTAATTATTCATAAATAGTTGTTAATCGAGAAAATCTTGTTCTTAATGAAATATAATCTTTTGAAAAATAATTAAATTTAATTTCTATCTCTTGGTTTATTAATTTAAATTTCATAATAACATAAGGAAGAAAATCAAATTTAGCAGAGAATAAATCATCATAATTAAGCCTTGATACAATTTTATTTGTATCTTTATCTGTAAAACAAATTTGTTTGTTCATTCGATCAAAATACATAAAATTCTCGTAGGTTTTATCGCAATAAAAATTTGAACGCACAAACTCATCCTTAAACTCACTTTTAAAAATTGTAATATGTTTATTAATAATAATATTTGTGTATTTAATAAATACCAGATAGTAAGCTAAAACGCCAATAATGATAAATGTGAGTCCAATATAATAATTTTTGAATAAAAAACTGCAAAAAGAAAAGGCTCCCAAAAGTGGCAAACATCCGCCAGCAATAAATCTTGTAATTGAAAATAACACCCATATCTCCTTTGTCTTATGTGTAAATTATATTTTGAAAGGAATATTAAATATAATCAATCAATAATTTTTATATTTAAGCGTATAATAGTCTAAATATTTTTGGTTTTTCAATGTCTGTTAGGAGTGGTAAGGTTTCCGGTATTTTGAGATTTTTTTCGGGGGAACTAATATCAGTGATAATGTCCAAGTTATGTTATTTTATGCAAAATCTTATAACACGTAGCCACACATCCCTGATTGAAAAGATACATAGCCGCAGTTATTGGTAGTTGATAATGTGCCAAAAATAATATCAATAACATCGCAATAAAAATAGAAACTGGTCAGAAACTACTTAATTTGTTAAAAAGTCAAATAAAATCAATATCCTATCGGAGAGGTTTTATGTTGAAAAACACGCTATATCTCCCAATCAAAAAACAACCCTTCTTACTTCTATTTACGTTTATTTACAAAAACAGCCCACACTTTCACCTAGTTAAAAAACATCTTATTTATTAATAAATTAAACAGAGAAATGCGATTTTAGCCTTATCAAAATAGCTAGAAATATTGCCAAAAAAGCTTTATGTCGCTTTTAAACAGGGTAAAATAATATTGTTTTTATACATTCACAGAACAAATCATTAAAAAATTTCGATTAATGCTAAAAAAGGCAATTTTAATGATCCTAAAAAATTAACAAAAGATGTTTCAAATGTTGATCATTGGGCGATTAGTGATTATGAGTTAACTGTGTCTAATTAAACATAAAAATTAAGTAATTTTTTGTTTTTTTAGATATTATTATCTTTATGGAGTTCTATATAGCAATATAGTGGTGGAGCTGGCGGGAGTTGAACCCGCGTCCGAAATCTCTACATCCTCGGTACTACATGCGTAGTTTGTTTTTGAATTTCATCTACCCGCTGCGAACAAACACGCTACTGATAGACTAGCTTGATTAAGTTTAATGCTTCCGCCCCAAGCAAGGCTTCCACACGATCTCGTTTGGGTTTGACTCCTCTTGATCCCCGTCCTACGAGCGGAGGCTAGGGAGAGAAGGCTCTATACAGGTTATTAAGCTGCTAGTGCGTAGTTTTCGTCGTTTGCGACTATTTTTTTGCGGTTTATTTACGAGGCCTACCGCACCTCGGCATGCACCTTGGGTTTCGCAAATCCCGTCGAATCCAGAATCAGCCCCAATTGTGAATTGTAACTAAGAACAATATCAGGGCATTATAGGTGAATTCAAGATGGAATACAAGTTAGCCAACTTCAGGGTTAACCCAGTTATCAGTTGGTTTTTCATCTTTTAATGCTGCGATGATATTATCAACAGCACATTTTGCCATCGCATATCGTGTTTCAGCCGTTGCAGAGCCGACGTGAGGTGATAATAAGACATTATTAAGTTGTAGTAAGGGGGAATCGGTCGGTAGTGGTTCAACTTCGAATACATCAAGTCCTGCGGCTTTAATAGTTTTATTTTTTAGTGCTTCAAACAGAGCTTGTTGATCAACAATTTTTCCTCGGGCGCCGTTAATAAGTATTGCCGAAGGCTTCATTAAAGTTAATTTTTCTTTTGTGATTAGTTGAGTAGTTTCTTTGGTTAAAGGTAGAATGATAACAACAAAATCGGCTTGTTTTAATACATTGTCTAGTTCAAGGCGCTTAGCTTTATAAGCTTGTTCAATTTCAGTATGAGCGGAACGATTGTAATAGATGATATTCATATCAAAACCACAATAAGCCCGTTTGGCAATGGCCTGACCAATTCGTCCCATTCCTAAAATACCTATGGTTTTGCCATAAATATCAGTTCCATAATATTCCGGTGTGATCCCTTTTTTCCATTTGCCATTATGAATTAGATTAGATAATTCAACGGTTCGGCGAGCCGTTGCCATTAGTAGGGTGAAAATAAGATCAGCGGTGCTTTCGGTTAGCACTTTAGGCGTGTTCATTAACCTAATGCCGTGTTTTTTTAATGCAATGAGGTCGTAATTATCAAAACCAACTGAAATGGTTGCAGCCGCTTTTAATTTTGGCGTTTGGGATAAAAATTCATCATTAACCTTTGTCGGGATATTTCCAATCATACCTTCAGCGTTCGCTAGTACTTTGGCATAATTAGCTAAATCAGAATTTGAGCCGCGATTAAAAACAGCTAAATTGAACGCTTCTTCTAATCTAGCCTGTTGGTCAGCAGGAATTTTACTAAATAAAACAACATTTTTTTTCATATGCTCTCCTAGACAATTTTAATCATGGCTATTTTATGACAGTATATAGCTATTGATTTTAGGATAGCAATTCAATCATAAATTGAAGATTTAAAAATTTGTTAAAAACTTTCCGGTAACTATGTGTTTCAGTATAAAAATAAAGCTTGTAACAGATAAATTGGAAAATGTGCAGTATTATCATTTAGTAATTTGATTAAACTAAATGGATAAGAATGATGATTTTTATAAAAATTTAAAAATAATTTATATTAAAAATCATTAAGTTACTTTTTTTATCATTAAATATTAAGAAATATATGAAATTAAATTGAACTTTTCTCTAATTAGTTTGTCTATATTAACAGATTACGTTTTTCATTTTTTGCCTTCCATTCGAGTTTTCGGGTGGATTTTTTTTGCCTAATATTTTTTCCATTTGCATATTTTGTAAAATCCTTTCTTCTTCCATTATCTATTAAGAACTACTTGCTTTAGTTTTTTTGCTTATTTTGTTTGATATAATTTGCACTAATACGTATAGAAAGCTAGTATTGCTAGAATTTTAATTATTTAAATAGCGCCTTTTCTTTCGTTATCAAATCTTCTTATAAATTGTTTTAAATTTTTTTGAATACTACTATTTTAAATAAAAGATTAAGCAATGAGCTGTACTTTGGTTGCGAAATAATTATGTGAGCAGAGAGATTATTATGTTATTTTCAAAAAGGACACAAGGGCACTTAATCGCATTAATGACAGTGTTTCTTTGGGGAACAACATTTATTGCAACTAAAGTTTTATTGACGGATTTTAAGCCAATAGAGATCTTGTTTTTTCGATTTGGACTTGGCTATCTAGCCCTTTGGATCTTATCACCGTGCTTTTTGGCTTGGCAGGGGGTTAAGCGAGAGTTTATGTTTTTATGTGCAGGGCTGTGTGGTGTAACTTGTTACTTTTTATGTGAGAATATTGCATTAACTTATACTACAGCTTCAAATGTTGGAGTAATTACCACTTTAGCACCAATATTTACTGCAATACTATCTATTTTCTTTTTAAAAACCGAAACACCACCTAAACGTTTTTATATTGGTTGTTTATTTGCAATTATTGGTGTTGGACTAATTAGCTTTAATGGTAAGTTTGTGCTTTCGTTAAATCCACTTGGTGATCTGCTTACTATTTTGGCTTGTTTATTTTGGGCTTGTTATTCGATTTTAACTAAAAAAAGTAGCAATTATGGTTACAATACTATTTTGTTAACAAGGCGATTCTTTTTTTATGGTTTGATGTTAATGTTTCCTGTGTTATCTCTCTTCGACTTTGATTGGAATTTATCACGTTTTACCGATCCCGTTAACATTTTTAATTTTTTATTCTTGGGTGTTGGTGCCTCGGCTATTTGTTTTTCATCTTGGAACTATGCTGTTAAATTAATTGGTGCAGTTAAAATTAGTATTTATTTATATTTAGTTCCAATTCTTACTATTATTGCGGCTGTTATTATTTTGAACGAACCTTTCACTTGGATTGCTGCTATCGGAACATTATTTACGCTTTGTGGTGTGTTATTATCAGAAGGTGTAGTTAGAGTAACAAAAAAATAATTTTTTTATTAAGTCGAACATATAAAAAGGAGCATTAGCTCCTTTCAGATTGATGACAAAGAACTCGATTTTATTTAATAAATTTGCAATATTTTGATATCACTAATCGAAATTATTGTATTCTTTTATCAATTGCATCCATGATAATTTGCCCTAAATGCTGATAATCTTCGTCAAAATGATGCCCTCCGGGTAATTTGAATGCTTCACCTTTCATTTCTGGCTGTAAGCATCCAGTATCGTCTTTCTCTTCTTCACCATAAATACAAAATAGTTTACTCGCTGGTATGTTATTGACTTCTGGACCTGTTTTCATTTCATTACCAGATTGACCAAGCCAACCACTGATTTCAATTTCAAAATTGGCATTTTTTGAAAATGCGATCATCACAATCGCTTGAACACTATTTTGATCTGTAGTTGATAACCGGTTATAAAGTGCAGGTAAAATATCTCCACCGAATGAATAGCCTGTAAGCACGAAACGAGTTGTACCCCATTTTTCGCGATATTGTTGCATCAAATAGGCGAGATCTTTTGCACTACGCTCAACAGAACGGTGTTGCCAAAACAGTTTTAAAGCATCGACACCAACAACAGGGTAACCATGCGCTGCCATATATTCAGCAGATACTTTGTCTAAGTCACGCCATCCCCCATCGCCAGAATAATAAAGAGTAACGGTTTTAGGATGAACTTCTTTACTCGTTGCGGGTAATTCAATAAGAGGTAGCTGTTGATGATCACCAAATAAAATTGAAGATAAATGCAAACTTAAAAGCTCAACAGGTGAGGTTTGGTATTCGCCAATTCCTGTGGTGACAGCAATCTTTTTCTGTTCTCGTGGGAATACGGCAACATTTTCTTCGGGTGGATTATTCCAAATTACTTGCCACGTTCCGTGGTTAGCTTGTTTTGGCAATGGATCATCACAATCTTTATGATCTAATATGAATTCTATTGATAATGCTTTAGCATCATCACTTTGCTGTTCTGCTAGCCATCGATAAGCAAAAGTGGCACCTTCTCTCATACCTGCAACAGCAAAATTAGATTCTCCTAATATGTTTACAGCTTGGTTAAAGCGATTTTTTTGCTCAGCACAAGTTGCTTGCGGTTTTAATTCAAACTGAACTAGTTTGGCGCCCATTTTTTCAGATAAGTTTAATAGTTGTTGTTCTGTAAAATGATTGTTGTTAGTTGCGACAATAATAGCCGCAGCTTCGGCTGTTTGTTTAGGTTTTGCCGATATAATCGAAAATCCATTTTCGATTGTTATCGTTTTTACTGATGCACTATCTTGGTTTTTTATCAGATACCAACCAATAAATCCTACTAGTACTATGAGTATCATAACAATTAACAACAAAATGCAGCGTATTATTTTTTTCATATTATGATCTCTTATTCTTTTTTAATCCCGTTATTCCACCTGAAATTAGCATGGTGGTATCAATGATTGCAACTAAAGGATCAAGTCCTGCTGGTGCAGCCATATAACGTGGCTCCCAGTGTGTTGCAAACTTCTCTTTAAAGCGACGTAATCCTTGGAAGTTATAAAAACGTCCCCCCCGTCTAAAAACTAATGCACCTAGTCTTTGAATCATGGGAGCTCCTCGACGTCTTTGCATACCTGCAAGTGGAACCATCCCTAAACTGAAAAATTTAAAATCTTTTTGTTGATAATGTAAAATCAACCCAACCATTAAAAACTCCATAGTTAATTTAGGAATATCTTGGACAACACGCATTAAATCAATGCTTGCACTATAATTTTGATTTGTTTCTAGCAGATTTACAAAAGCAATAATACGACCTTCATATTTTATTGCCGCAATAGTGAAATTGTTCAAGTATTGCTCGGAAAAAGATCCTAACGAAAATTGCTTTTCTTTAGCGTGTTTGCTTTTTAACCATGCATCTGAAACTGCTTTTAATTCATCAAGTGGTGCTGTGCCTGGAGAATAAAATACTAAAGATAGACCATCTCGTTGACCACGATTCCAAGTGTAGCGAAGATCTTTATAATCTTTTGAGCTTAAATCAAATTGTTTTAAATTAACTAAGGCTTCTTCACCTAGCTTAATAGTTCTAAGACCAATATCCATATAAAAAGGTAAATTTGCTGCTTTAACTTGATAAAAAACCGGACGAAGATTATGTTGATCGCACAAATCTCGAAAAGTCCAAATTAAACTAGCACGATCAGTATTGTTTCCAATTGGATCATAAAGGGCAACCATGCTTCTGCCTCGTTTGGCATACATTATAAAAGCTGTTTGTGATTCATTAAAAAGTAATGACTTATCGCCACTCATGGCAAGCCCACCTTCAGGTTGTTTTGAATCTAAAATGATTTGATAGGCTTTATTTAGCTCGTTTTGTTCTGGTTGAGTTAGAATTGGTGGTGCAGGGCGAAATAACCAAAACAACATAATAAAGCTTAACAAAATAAAACTGCCTAAAGCGGCACGAAGAGCACGCGGTACTCGGCTGTCTAACTCAAATTGCCACCATAAATCGTGACTATAAGGAATATCTTGATATATAAATAAAATTAGCCATACAAAAAGCGCAATAATGCAAAAGCAAATGACAAAGGATTTAATTGAAAAAGGTAATATGCTTAATCGACTTTTACGATAGAAAGCATGTTTAAAATGGATTAATAATATTGCTATAATTAATAATACACTGGCTTCAATCCAATGTAATCCGCGTAAAAGCGAGCAGATACTACCTAAAAATAATAAAATAATCGAAATGCCCCATGCAAAATAGAGTCTTCGTCTTACTCCTACTGCAAGTAATATGCATAAAACGCCAATTAAACTAGCAATTAGATGAGCAATATTGACTATTTTACTGGGGATAAAGGTGCTGACTAAATGGTGATTAAACCCAGGAAGTACACTTGAAAACATCATCACCACACCGGCAAAAAATACAGCTGCCGCCATGATAGGCGCTGCAATCCCTGTTTCTGTCTCTTTAACCTGAGGTGCGGTTAAAAAATGTTTTCCCTCGTTTATTAAAAGCAAAATAGCCGCCAAAATAAGGGGAATTAAAATATAAATAATGCGATAAATGATTAATGCAACGGTTAATGAAGCTATATTAATTTCGGATGAAAATGCCGCTAACATAATGGCTTCAAATACACCAACACCACCAGGAACATGACTCAATACTCCAGCTACTAACGCCAGAATATAGATCATAATAAAGGTAGCAAAATCAGGGTGTTTTGGTAAAAGAAAATAAAGTACTGCGCCAGCTAAAATGGCATCAAATAGAGTAATAATAAATTGGTAAGATGCTAAACGAAGATTAGGAAGACGGATAGACCATCGAAATAATTGATATAATTGGGTGTTGTTATTCGGTTTTTCTGCTAATCGCTTATTTTGCAAAAAGATAAATAGCACACCATAAAAGCAAATTACGCTACATGCAATTATCCACACACTATTTGCTGATAAATGCAAAGCTAACATCGTATTTTGGGGATGAATTAAAGCGGTAATCGCTGCTAATAGTGGTAAAGTGAATCCTAATGATAAGGTAACAAAAATTGACATTCTGGCAACATCAATAGTTGTTAATCCTTGTTTAAAATAGAGACGACAACGCACCGCACCACCAGATAAGATCGACAATCCGATTGCATTACCAATAGCTGAGGCACAAATTCCGCCTAGTACAATAGTTGTGGGTTTCAATTTGACGCCCGCATAACGTGCAGCTGACCATTCGTAGCAGATCAACATTAAATAACTGCCAATGGCAGATAAACACGAAAATAAAATTGTAGGCATTGAAAGGTGATGAATAGCTCTTTTTAGTTCATTAAGATTGATTGCCTTAAGTAAGTGCCAACACACAATCAGTGCTATAAAAAAAATAGATAGACCAAATAGTAGAGCTATAAATTGGCGATAACGAGTGAAGTATTCTATTAACTGCCAAGGCAAAACTTTACGCGTTGATATTTTCACTTAATCAACTCCAATATTTGCTTTGATAATATTTTGATGTGCGCATTCTACCTTTCCATTTTAGTGAAAACAATCGTGATAAAATAAAAAAAAGATAAAAAATATTTACATTCAATGTTTTTCTATATGTAAATATTTCATATAAAAATAATAAGACTATCTATTTAGCCTAAATTGATATTGATTTACTATATTAAATAACGTATTTGCTAATTATTTAGCATATATATACATAAAATTTTTATATGTTTATCATTCTGTCTTTAATTAATTTGTTGAGTAAAAACGAGATGAACGAATTATCAAATACCTTCTTAACAAAGGAACAACAAAAGCTTGTTTTGGATGTTCAATCTTTTGTTAAACAGAAACTATCCAATGATTTTTCAGGTCATGATATGGCACACATTGAACGTGTTGTAAAGTTAGCAAAAAAGATTTTACAGCATGAACCAAAAGCGAACGGTTTTATTGTGATTGTTAGCGCTTATTTACATGATGTGATTGATGAAAAAGTGGTTGCTGATGTGAGGCAAGCAATAATGGAATTGCGTGATTATTTAACGTCTCTAAAACTTACCGACACTGAAATTAAGATGATTTTTGCTATCATCGAGAATATGTCATATCGAAAAAATCTTAATCAGAAAAAAGAATTATCACTAGAAGGGCAGATCGTACAAGATGCCGATCGTTTAGATGCATTAGGTGCAATTGGTATTGCTCGCACCTTTTATTATGGCGGTAATAAGCATAATATTATGTACGATCCTAATATTTCACCACGAACTTCATTGGATGAAAATAATTATAAACATCCTAATACCGTTATTAATCATTTTTATGAAAAACTTTTTTTACTTAAAGATATGATGAATACCTCCATAGCAAAAAAGCTAGCCGAGCCAAGACATCATTTTTTAGTTCAGTTTGTTAAACAATTTGAAAAAGAATGGCAAGGAGAGGATTATTCTTACTGAAAATTAGTTTATCGATAATAGTTAGAGTATGAATAATTAATTTTTTAAAAATTTGTATAACGCCTGCCTCTTTTAAGAAGACAGGTTTTACTAAAATGGAATTGGTGTTCCAACTAATCCAAGTACAATAGGAAGAGTGATCAAGCTTAATAAAGTACTGAGCAAGGTCGCACTTGATACCAGTTCTGGATGAGTATCAAATTGTACTGACATTAATGTGGTATTGGCGGCACTTGGCATTGCAGCTAGGACAATTAAAACTTGTTTATAAACAGGCTCAATTGGCATAAAGTAAACCATACAAAATGCCACAATTGGTGAAATCACCATACGTGCAAGCAAGGCAAATGAGATTTTAGGATAATCAAGCTGAGTAAGTTTTATTTTTGCCAGTTGCATGCCCAAAATAATCATGATCACTACAATTGATGCGTCACCGATCATTCCGATTGAAGTCATAATCGATTTAGATAAAGGGATGTGGCACAATTGGAAAATAATACCTAAAAAAGCGCCATACGCTACAGGCATGCGAATAACTTTATTAATAACGTCTTTTTGATTTACAATGTCACTATGAGCGCTACCTTTAGCCGCATAGTAAATGCCGACAGTGCTCATTACAAACTGTTGTAATACCATCATTATTACGCCAAGATCAAAGCCGACTGCTCCAAAAAAGATTAATAGTACAGGAGTACCATAGTTACCATTGTTCATAAAACAGGAACTCAAAATCATTGCACAGCGCTCTTTAACTGAATACTTCATGAGTATCGACCAAATTGAGACGATAATGACTAATGAAAAGCATAAACCAAAGACATGACCAATATAAAATAGATAATCTGTGGTTAAAGTATGAGTATAAAACGTTTTAAATGCCAAAAAGGGCGATAGCACATAAAGTGACATTTTCGATAAGTTGGCGACATCAAATTTTAAGGCTTTTTGTGCGATAAAACCTACAATAAAGATACAAAAAATAGGAAATAAGATAATAAAAAATTGCATAAGTTATTAATTAAATTAATTCATTGAATCAAAAGCTATAATGATTGATTCTCGAAGTTTTTGACATGTTTCATCATCAAGCGCTTGATTGTTTTTATCAGTTAGAATAAATAGATCTTCAATATGTTCGCCGATAGTTGCTATTTTAGCGCTACGTAATGATAAATCTAAATTAGCAAATATTTCGCCCACACAAGCCAGCAATCCCGGCCTATCAAGTGCTATGAGCTTCATATAGGTTTGGCTGTCATTAAAGGCTGAAAGAAAGTTAACCTGAGTCGGCACTGAAAACGATCGCAATCGTTGTTTCGGTGGTTTTATGGTGACAGGTTTGTATACAGGTTGTTGTAGTGCTTTATCAAGTGCATTTACTAGACCTTGGTTTCGATCTTCTTGTACTGTCTGTCCATTAGGCTCTAATACGATAAATGTATCGAGTGCAAATCCTTTTTTATTCGTAATGATAAGTGCATCATGAATAGTTAAATTATGCATACTTAGCGTATTACATACAGTTGCAAATAGATAAGGTCTATCTGGCGAATAAATAAAAAGCTCACTACCACCATGAGATGGATTTGGATTTATGGCTACTAATGTTTTGCCCAAGTCATGTTGCAATAAAATTTTTGCATGCCATACAATTTGTTCGGTTGTATAACGGACAAAGTAGTCAATGCGATAGTTTTGCCAAAGCTCTTTAATAATTAGTTCATCATAATTTTGTTTAACTAAAATGGTTAATGCCTCTTGCTTATTTTTACGTGCAACACTTCGTTGTTCGGGTATTTGGTGTATACCAGAGTCAAAGGAACTTGCTGCACTAAGATAGAGTTCGCGCATTAAACTTTGTTTCCAATTATTCCAAAGCGTTTCATTTGTAGCACAAACATCAGCTACTGTTAGGCATAACAAATACTGTAAGCGACGCTTACTTTTGACCAATTGAACAAATTCTCCAATTACCGCAGGATCTTGTAAATCTCTGCTTTGGGCTGTAACAGACATCAGTAAGTGATAACGTACTAACCAGCAAATTAAATCAGTATCTTTGGTTTCGAGTTCGTGTAGTTGACAAAATTTTTCAACTAAATGAGCGCCAATTTCCGAGTGATCGCCATACCTACCTTTACCAATATCATGAAATAGACCAGCAATTACCAATAATTCGAGTTTAGGTAATTTAGCAAAGACTTTTGCACTATTAGGATGTTTTTGTTTGCCACTTTCGGTTTTAAGACTATCAAGTTCAAGCAGTAAGCGGATGGTATGTTCATCAACAGTGTAAGCATGGAACAGATCAAATTGCATCATCCCAGATATATGTTTCCAACCCGGTATATAGACAGAAAGTATACCGTATTTATGCATTGGTAAAATGGCTTTATTAATTGCATCTGGGTGTCTGATAATCGACATGAAAAGCACTCTTGCTTTGGCATCTTCACAAAGTAAAGTGGTTAGTGTGCGCCGAGCGGAACGTAATTGTCTAATTGTATTAGAATACAGTCCTGTAATTTGAGGATTCAACAAAATAGTGTAAAAAAGCTGCATAATCATGACGGGATCTTTTTTGAAAATGTCATTATCTTTTACATCAATTAGGTTGTCCCGAACTTGAAAATATTTATCAATATCGTAAGGTTTGTTGTGTGGATTATGTTCAAGTATAGATTCATAAAACAGTTGTAATAACATTTGATTAAGTTCAGTAATATTGTGAGCAACACGATAATAATCATGCATCATCTTCTCAACAGGAGCATTACCTTCGCCTTGATAACCTAACATGTTAGCAATGCTTAACTGACGATCGAATAACAAACGATTATCATAACGAGTTATGACACAATGAAGCGCAAAACGTATTCTCCATAAAAATTTACGACAAGTTTTAAAGTCTTCAATATCTTCAGGGGTTAAATAGTTGAAATCAGCTATTTTTTGTAGAAATTCTCCACCAAAGTGACGAATCGCTATCCATTGAATAATTTGCATATCTCGCAATCCACCCGGACTATTTTTCAAATCAGGCTCTAGATTATAAGAGGTGCTGTGATATTGCTTATGACGTTCATGTTGTTCTTGTATTTTTGCCTTATAAAAAGCACGAGACGGCCAGATTTTATCGCTAAAAATTTGCTTGTGTAGTTCATCTAATAGTAATTGATTGCCAGAAATAAGCCTTGATTCAATCAAATTAGTCATTATTGTGATATCATTTTTTGCTTCTTGTAGGCAGATTCTTAATGTTCTAACACTGTGCCCTATATCTAAATGCAAATCCCATAACAAGCGGACTAAATCACTGATCTGTTTTTCTATCTCTTTAGTCAACGGATAATCACTTAAAATTAAAATATCAATATCTGACAGTGGGTGTAATTCCGCTCGACCATAACCACCAACAGCAACCAAAGCGATACGATTACGTTTAAAGAAGGAAGAAACATGTTTAGGTATTTGATAAAAACGCCATAAGCGCTTAAGTAAACGGTCAATAAATTGACTGCGAAAATGCACTAATTTATCAATGTCAGCTTGTTGTTCAAACTGAACCATGGACCATTGTTGAAACTCGTCAAGCTGTTGTTTTAGATATGTAATATTTATCTGTTCATCACTGAAATCAAGAGGAGAGACAGGGTAACACAAATGGGCTTTAGTCATAGCTATATTATCAAATTAAGACAATTCAATAACTATATCGTTACCCGATTTTAAATGACTGTCAAGCTACGTTTATAAGAAAGCAAATTGTTAGTGATTGATATTAATTATACAAAAGGAACAATAATTTGTTCCTTTTGTAAAAAAGTTTCCGGTAAATATGTGTTTGGGTATAAAATTATAATGTAAAATTGCTTAAATCATCTTCATTAATTTCAGAATCAATTTGGCCAACTAGATATGAACTCATTTCGGCTTCTTGTGGTGCTACTTGCACATTATCAGAAACAAGCCAGTTATTGATCCATGGAATTGGATTTGATTTAGCTTCAAAGGGTAATTTTAGTCCGACCGCTTGCATACGAATGTTCGTTATATACTCGACATATTGGCATAATATATCTTTATTTAAACCAATCATTGAGCCACCCTCAAACAGGTATTCGGCCCATTGTTTTTCTTGATTAGCGGCTTGTAAAAATAAGTTATAACAATCTTGTTCACACTCTTTGGCAATTTCAGCCATTTCGGGATCGTCTTCACCACTGCGTAGTGTGTTGATCATAAACTGAGTGCCTGTTAAATGCAGCGCTTCGTCGCGGGCAATAAGTTTAATGATTTTGGCATTCCCTTCCATTAGTTCTCGTTCAGCAAAAGCAAATGAGCAGGCAAAACTAACATAGAAGCGAATAGCCTCAAGTGCATTGACACTCATTAAACATAAGTAAAGTTTCTTTTTAAGTTCACGTAAATTAATGCAAACAGTGTGATTATTGATGTTATGTTCACCTTCACCAAATAAATTATAGTAACTTGCATAGCTAATAAGATCATCATAATAACCTGCAATGTCCCCAGCACGTTTTTGAATTTCTTTATTAGTGACAATATCATCAAAAACCACAGATGGATCGTTAACGATATTACGAATGATATGAGTATATGAACGAGAATGAATGGTTTCAGAAAACGACCAAGTTTCTACCCATGTTTCCAATTCAGGTATTGAAATAAGTGGCAGTAAAGCAACATTAGGGCTACGACCTTGGATGGAATCAAGCAGAGTTTGATATTTTAAATTGCTGATAAAAATATGTTTTTCATGCTCTGGTAACGCAGCATAATCAATACGGTCTTGTGAAATATCGACTTCTTCTGGGCGCCAAAAGAAAGAAAGTTGTTTTTCAATTAGCTTTTCAAACATCTCATATTTTTGTTGATCATAACGCGCAACATTCACTGATTGTCCAAGGAACATTGGTTCTTTAAGCTGGTCGTTATGCACTTGCGAAAAGGTACTGTAATTCATACTCATAAAAGAACTCCTACTCATTTACTGTTGCTTTTACCGCTTCCTTTTGACAGTGTAAAAGGCAAGTTGAATGGGGAAATTACTAGTTTTCCCCGATAAAAAATTGAATTTTAGCGTGTAGCTATTTAGTTTTAATCAAGGTTAAATTTTGCAAGCGCCACCTTCACAGCCATCATCCGAATGGGTTGTTGGAACAATATCACCTTGAATATCTTCAGCGCCATCGCGTGTATTATGATAATAGAGTGTTTTTACGCCAAATTTATAAGCAGTCAATAAGTCTGATAATAGCTGTTTCATGGGTACTTTATTATTTGGGAACTTAGCCGGATCATAATTAGTATTAGCAGAAATTGATTGATCAATAAATTTCTGCATGATGCCTACTAATTGTAAATAACCAGTGTTATTTGGAATTTGCCAAAGTAATTCGTAAAAATTTTTCAGATGGTTATACTCAGGAACCACTTGTTTTAAAATACCATCTTTTGATGCTTTTACACTAATAAAACCACGTGGTGGTTCAATACCATTTGTTGCATTGGAAATTTGTGACGAAGTTTCTGATGGCATTAATGCCGATAATGTCGAATTACGAAGTCCATAGGTTTTAATTGATGCTCGTAGTGATTCCCAGTCATAGTGTAATGGCTCTTTAGTAATGGTATCTAAATCTTTTTTATAAGTATCAATAGGTAAAATACCTTGCGAATATGTGGTTTGACTAAATAATGGGCAGGTTCCCTTTTCTTTAGCTAGATTATTCGATGCTTTTAGCAAATAGTATTGCATGGCTTCAAAGGTACGGTGAGTTAAATTGTTGGCGCTGCCATCGGAATATTTAACCCCATGTTTTGCTAAATAATAGGCATAGTTAATAACACCAATACCTAATGTACGACGATTTAATGAAGAATGACGAGCTGCAGGTACAGGGTAATCTTGGTAATCAAGTAGTGAATCAAGAGCGCGTACCGCTAAATCGGCTAACTCTTCAAAGTCATCTAGAGATTCTATTTTACCTAAATTAAAGGCTGATAATGTGCAAAGGGCAATTTCGCCATGTTCATCATTAACGTTGTTAAGCGGTTTTGTTGGCAGTGCGATTTCCATACATAAATTAGATTGATGAACAGGTGCTAATTGTGCATTAAATGGGCTGTGAGTATTACAGTGATCGACATTTTGGATATAAATACGTCCAGTTGATGCGCGCTCTTGCATTAATAATGCAAAGAGTTCAACGGCTTTAACTTCGCGTTTGCGAATATTTGGATCTTGTTCGTATTGGTGATAAAGCGTTTCAAACTTATCTTGATCGGCAAAGAAGGCATCATAAAGTCCAGGAACGTCCGATGGGCTAAATAGAGTAATATTTTCGTTTTTGATTAAACGTTGATACATTAATTTATTGATTTGTACGCCATAGTCTAAATGACGGACACGATTTTCTTCAACGCCACGGTTGTTACGTAATACTAATAAACTTTCAACTTCTAAATGCCAAAGAGGATAGAAAACAGTTGCTGCTCCTCCTCGCACACCACCTTGCGAACAAGATTTAACCGCTGTTTGGAAATATTTATAAAATGGAATGCAGCCTGTATGAAAAGCTTCACCACCACGAATTGAGCTTCCTAACGCACGAATTCGCCCTGCATTAACCCCAATTCCAGCCCTTTGTGATACATATTTAACAATAGCGCTTGCTGTGGCGTTAATAGAATCTAAACTATCATCACATTCAATTAATACGCAAGAACTGAATTGTCGAGTAGGAGTACGAACCCCCGCCATAATTGGCGTTGGTAGCGAAATTTTAAAGGTTGAAACGGCATCATAAAAGCGTTTGATATAACTAAGACGTGTATCTTTAGGATAATTAGCGAAAAGGCAAGCTGCAACTAGAATATATAAAAACTGCGCGCTTTCATAAATCTCGCCAGTGACACGATTTTGTACTAGATATTTTCCTTCAAGTTGTTTAACTGCGGCATACGAAAAAGACATATCTCGCCAGTGATCGATAATCTTATCCATTTGTTCAAATTCTTCTTGCGTATAATCTTCAAGCAAGTGTTTATCATAACGTTCACTGTCGACTAATTTTTTAACGTGTTCATAAAGTGAAGGTGGAGTAAATTGATTAAAGGCTTTTTTACGTAAATGGAAAATCGCTAAGCGTGCAGCTAAATATTGATAGTCTGGTGCTTCTTGTGAGATCAGATCGGCTGCAGCACGAATAATTGTCTCATGAATATCTGATGTGCGAATACCATCGTAAAATTGAATATGTGAACGTAATTCAACCTGAGAAACAGAAACATTTTCTAATCCTTCAGCAGCCCATGTAATGACGCGGTGGATTTTATCAAGGTTTATTGGTTCTTTCTTTCCATCTCGTTTGGTGACGAGTATTGATTTATTCATTCTTTCATTCCAATGTTAAAGTATGTTTTTAATTATGATAATTGATATTTATCAAAATATACAATATGTAGTACCTATTAATTGAATTTGTCACTATATGTAGTATTATTAATCAATGGTTTAAATTTATTAATTAAAATAAAACGTTATTGATTTTAATAGTTAAAATTTATTTTTCATAAAAAATGAAAGAAAGAATTCATGCAAGTTACGCCATGCAGTGGATATCATTCAATTGGTTATCAGCAAAGTAAAACTTATATGGGGTAAAATGTACTTCTTGTACAAGAATTTGATTGCTATTTTTAGATAAATAGTACTTTATTATTTAATATTTTATAATCAAAAACATACTTTCCTGAAAGTTTTTAACATTATTTTAAGATTTGAAAGTAGGGTACGCAAATTAGTCCGTAGAAATACTACTCTCTATTTTACAAGCATTTTTGTTATCTTCTTTTATTTTTAGTTGAAGATTATTGAGTTAGTATTTCGTTAGATCAAATTCTTTCAAAATATTTTTATAAAAATAATCATAGCCTCTATTTTTTAGACTTATAACGTTGAATAGAGCTTGAGAGGTTTTGTTCTTCTATCCATGCTAATTTTTCAGTATAATTTTTTTCAGCACCACGAGTTGTTGGGCGATAATATTTTGTATTAGCCATTTCTGGTGGGAAGTAATTTTCACCTGCGGCGAAAGCGTTGGGTTCATCGTGGGCGTAACGATACTCAGCGCCATAACCTAAGTTTTTCATTAAGCTTGTTGGAGCGTTGCGTAAATGCTCAGGAACATCGTAATCAGGTTTTGATTTGGCATCAGTCATTGCTTGTTTAAATGCAAGGTAAACTGCATTACTTTTTGGTGCACAAGCAAGATAGATTATTGCTTGTGCAATTGCACGTTCACCTTCAGCAGGACCAACTCTTGTAAAGCAGTCCCATGCGGCAAGCGCGACTTGCATAGCTCTAGGATCGGCATTACCAACATCTTCCGAGGCAATGGCTAATAATCGACGTGCAACATAAAGCGGATCCCCCCCAGCAGAGATAATTCTTGCATACCAATACAGAGCGGCATCAGGTGCGGAACCACGTATTGATTTATGTACCGCGGAAATTAAATCGTAAAAACGATCGCCTTGATTATCGAATCTCGCACTACGTTCTCCCATAACTTCTTTGAGTAAATCAGGTGTAAGTTCATGCCCATCTGACATGTCAATTAATAGTTCAAGTGTGTTCAGTGCTCGCCTTGCATCACCACCAACGAATTCAGCAATTTGTTTTTTTGTTTCTTCTGGTAGATTGATGTTTTTATTACCATAACCACGCTTAGTATCGTCCATTGCCTGCTGTAAAATTTGCTCAATGTCATGGTTGGTTAATGATTTGAGCAAATAGATTCTTGCACGAGATAATAATGCAGAATTTAATTCAAATGATGGATTTTCAGTTGTTGCTCCAATAAACGTAACAGTACCGTTTTCGACATAAGGCAAAAACGCATCTTGTTGGCTTTTATTAAAACGATGAACTTCGTCAACAAATAATATAGTGCGCATCCCTGCTTGCTGATTAATTTTAGCACGTTCAATTGCTTCACGAATATCTTTTATGCCAGATGTAACGGCAGAAACTCGTTCAACTTTAGCATTAGCATGATGAGCAATAATTTCAGCTAAAGTTGTTTTGCCCGTGCCTGGCGGCCCCCAAAGGATCATTGAGTGTAAATTCCCTGCTTCAATCGCTTTGGGCAGTGGTTTATCTTTATCCAATAGATGAGATTGACCTATATATTCAGCTAGATTACGTGGGCGCATTCTAGCTGCTAAAGGTTTGAATTCATCAGTAGTAAATTCAAAAGACATACTCGGCATGGCAGGTATTTATCCGCATTTGTAAAATAAAACCTATTATATACTTGTTATTTTGTAAGTGAAAAAAGAAAAGAAAATATCTTTCCCCACTAGAATAAAAACGGTAATATTTCAATCTTATATAGTAATCAAAATATATTTAACATATTTTTATAGAAGAAATACATAAGGATTGGCTATGAAAAAGTTTTTACTTTTAATTGGAGCATTAGTTAGTTTATCTGCATGGGCTGGCGATAAAGAAGTATTACAACAACGTTTAGATAAAATTGACGGGTTTTATGCAAGGTTTTCGCAAGATGTGAAAACGGCCGATAATCAACAAGTACAAGAAGGTAAAGGCGATTTATGGGTTAGTAGACCTTACTATTTTAATTGGACGATGAACGAACCTGATGAAACATCGATTATTTCTGATGGAAAGAATATGTGGGTATACACACCAGCAGTTCAACAAGTTAGTGTAATGGACTTGAAAAAAGCGATCGATAACCGATTAATGTTACTAATTACTGACAGTCATAACCCAATTTGGAATGTTTATAATGTCACTCGTAAACAAGATTCGTTTACCTTAAAACCAACAGATGGGTCTAATCAAGACTTTATTATTTCGGTATTACCTACAGGTATGATTTCTAACTTTACTATTATAGAAGAAGATGGCCAACGTAGTTTTTATGACTTGTCTCGACAAACACTAGGTAAAGTCGCATTAGATAAATTTAAATTTACCCCGCCAGCAGGTGTAACTGTTGATGATCAACGTTAGTATGCTGTTTAATGGTTAACTTAGTCCAAGCTCAACTGATGCTAAGTTGCATGTCAATAACACCAATTGAGCAAGAAAAAGTCTATGAGAAAAATATATTTATCTTATTGATTTTATGATCGATTAGGAAGATATTTACTCATAGTTATCTTCATTGATACTGATGACTGGATTATCCGAAAATAGATAGTGATCGAGTTTCGTCTCAAAATCTTTACTTGCAGCATCAAATAACATTTTTTTAGTATTTTCTAAATGTTGCCACATTGCCAATTTGGCGGCCTTAGGATCGCGGTTAATTAATGCTTCTAGTATTTTGTCATGTTCATCCCACCAACTATCAATATCTTGCTCAGGAACATGTTCATGTAATTTTTTCCATAAAGGATTTAGTGTTCGTTGTTGCCATGCTTCTTGAACAATAGTTGTAAGGGCTGTATTACGAGTTATCATAGCAATTTGTGTATGGAATTTTAAATCCCAATCAGAGTCTCTATAATGGTCTTCTTTATGTGCATTATGTTGAATTTCAAGAAGTTTTGCTATATCGTCTTTGGTGATTTGCGTTGCAGCAAATTCTGCTATATTGCTTTCAATAAGTTGACGGGCTTGTAATAGTTCAAATGGCCCTGTTGTTGAAAAATTTAAACCTTGTGACGTTGTTAAAATATTGGTTTTTATACTATTTGATATAACATGAATACCTGATCCCTTTCTAGCATCAACAAAGCCTTCAACTTCAAGCATTATAATCGCTTCTCTTACAACAGAACGACTTACTTTGAGTTCTTCACAAATTAATCTTTCAGATGGTAATTTACAACCGACTGGATAAATACCATTAATAATTCGTTTTTTTAATTCTGTTGCAATCACTTGGTAAAGCCGTTGATATTCATTTTGTTCTTGAACCATGGTGATTTTTATCTAACTCCTGAACTTGTCATCGTTTTAAAATACCATCTAATTGAATAGAGTTAAATAATATTGTTCTATTTTCTGCAATTAAAATTCTGTTTATAAAAGATAGCCTACAAATAAATATTTAGTCATACATAAATAATAGTTTTAATTATGTGATATCAGTCAACTTTTTAAGTTGACTGATATGTTATTGTTAACTTAAACAGCTCCCATAAATTACTAATACATAAAAATAGATTAAGTTTTGCAGCTGTAAGATAAGTTCCAATGTTAATGGAGAAATAAATGCATTTTTTAACTGAAGATTTTTTATTAGATACTGAATTTTCTCGTCAACTTTATCATAATTATGCTGTTGAGCAGCCGATTTTTGACTACCACTGTCATTTACCCCCTGAGCAAATTGCTCAAGATTATCAATTTAAAAACTTGTATGACATCTGGTTGAAAGGTGATCATTATAAGTGGCGAGCAATGAGAGCTAATGGCGTTGCTGAAAAATTTTGTACTGGTAAGGATGTAGATGATTTTGAAAAATTTAAGGCTTGGGCTGAAACCGTACCACATACAATTGGTAATCCTTTATATCATTGGACTCATTTAGAGCTTCGCCGACCATTTGGTATTGATAATATTTTATTATCCCCATCAACCGCCGAAACGATTTGGAATAAATGTAATGCAATGTTAGAAACCAAAGCGTTTTCTGCTCGTAGCATTATGAAAAAAATGAATGTCAAAATGGTTGGAACTACTGATGATCCTATTGATGATTTAGTTCATCATAAAACGATTGCACAAGATAGTTCATTTGATATCAAAGTATTACCAAGTTGGCGTCCAGATAAAGCATTTAATATTGATTCCGAATTTTTTGTTACTTACTTGGACAAACTATCTGCGGCTTCCGATATGACGATTTCGAGTTTTCATGTACTTTGTCAAGCGCTATCAAAACGAATGGATCATTTTGAGCAACACGGCTGTAAAGTTTCTGACCATGCTTTAGATACAGTTGTTTATGAAGAAGCTTCAGAAAAAGAATTGAATGCCATCTTAACTAAGCGATTATCGGGCATTGTATTAAGTGCTAAAGAAACTGCGCAATTTAAAACAGCCGTACTTATCTTTTTAGGTAGCGAATATAACAAACGCGGTTGGGTACAACAGTATCATATTGGCGCACTACGTAATAATAATTCAAGAATGTTTAATTTGATGGGTGCTGATGTGGGCTTTGATTCAATTAATGATTCACCAATTGCTCAACCACTATCACGATTACTAGATGCGCAAGCAAAACAAAATGCGTTACCTAAAACAATACTCTATTGTTTAAATCCTTCTGATAATGAAATTCTAGGTACGATGATAGGTAATTTTCAGGGAGAAGGTATTTGTGGAAAAATGCAATTTGGTTCAGGATGGTGGTTTAACGATCAGAAAGACGGCATGATTCGTCAAATGACGCAACTTGCTCAACTTGGTTTATTAAGTCGTTTCGTTGGTATGTTGACTGATAGCCGTAGCTTTCTTTCTTATACTCGACACGAATATTTTAGACGCATTTTATGCCGCATGATCGGGCATTGGGTCGAAGATGGAGAAGCTCCTCGTGATATTGAGTTATTAGGTCAAATGGTTAAAAACATTAGTTTTGATAATGCTAAAAACTATTTTGGTATTGAACTAAGTTAGATATTAACCTGTTGAAAAATTAATCAAAAAAGAGTTATATTCATGAAAACATTAAATAGAGAAAATTTTCCTGGTGCAAAATATACCACACGAGTTGTTCAGTTTGGCGAAGGTAATTTTTTACGTGCATTCTTAGATTGGCAATTAGATATCCTTAATGAAAAAACAGATCTTGATGCCGGCATTGTCATTGTTCGTCCATTAAATACAGACTTTCCACTACCGTTAAATATTCAAGATGGGTTATATACTACCTTGATTTGTGGTTTAAATGAAAAAAACGAAGCAGTAAAAGAATTTAGGTTAATTCGTTCAGTCAATAACGAAATAAATGTTTATACTCAGTATGAGCAGTATCTTTCATTGGCGAAAGATCCCAATATTCAATTTGTTTTTTCTAATACTACTGAAGCCGGTATCAGTTATGTAGAAAGTGATAAACTTACCGACAAACCTGCTACAAGCTACCCAGCTAAATTAACGGCTTTCTTATATGAAAGATTCGTCTATTTTTCAGGTACTAAGGAAAGTGGATTAATTATTATTCCTTGTGAATTAATTGATTATAATGGTGATACCCTTAAAAAATTAATACTTAATTATGCTGAACAATGGCAGTTATCAGATAAATTTATTTCATGGCTCGAAAATGATAACTTATTTTGTTCAACATTAGTAGATAGAATTGTACCGGGTTATCCAAAAACGCAAATTGCGGAACTTGAATCAGAGTTAGGATATAAAGATAATTTCATTGATTCAGCCGAGTACTTCTATTTATTTGTTATTCAAGGGCCGCATTGGTTAGCTGAAAAACTTTGTTTAGATAAGTGTGATATTAATATCAAAATTGTTGATGATATCAAACCATATAAAGAGCGAAAAGTAGCTATTTTAAATGGTGCACATACTGCATTAGTACCTGTTGCTTACCTTGCAGGGATTGACACAGTGGGTGAATCAATGAATGATCCCCAAATCTTATCTTACCTTAAAAATGCGATTTTTGATGAAATAATCCCTGTTTTAAATTTACCTCATCAAGAATTGGTTGACTTTGCTCAATCAGTAATTAACCGTTTTAAAAATCCATTTATTGAACATCAATTAATGTCGATAGCTTTAAATAGCATGACAAAATTCAAAACTCGCATCTTGCCTCAATTAATCGCATATCAAAAAGAGAAAGGTATGCTACCTAAACATTTAGTGTTCTCTTTTGCTGCTTTAATTGCCTTTTATCGTGGCATACGCAATAACCAACGTTATCCGTTACAAGATGATGCTATTTGGTTAGAGCGTTTTGATTTAGGCTGGAAAAATATAGCTGACGGTAAATGGACATTAGCACAATTGGTTGATTTTGTATTAAGTGATAATGCACATTGGGAATATGATTTATTAACTATTCCTCACTTAGCCCAAACAATAACGCAGTATTTAACGATTATTACTCAAGAGGGCATGCGTCAGGCAATTGAAAAATGTGTTATGTGTAGCAAATAAAATGAGCAATATAATGATTAAATTTATAAAAATAAACAATAAAGATAATGTTGGTGTAGCATTAACAGATTTAGAAGCGCATGAAGCTAATATTGTGGTTGATGGTCATAATATCGATTTACAACAACCTATCAAACAAGGACATAAATTTGCTCTTAAAGACTTTGAGCAAGGCGAAAATGTTATTAAATATGGACTACCGATTGGGCATGCAACTTGCCCTATTAAAGTTGGCGAACATATTCATTCACAAAATTTAAAAACTAATTTAAGTGATATTAATAATTACCAATATCAACCTAATTTGTCAAAAAATGATTTATTACACGAGATCCCTGACAAAGAAGTTCAAATTTATCGTCGTAAAAATGGTGAAGTAGGCATCCGTAATGAGTTATGGATTATACCAACGGTAACTTGCATTAATGGTATTGCACAGCAAATTGTTAAACAGTTTTGTGAAGAACTTAATAATCAATTGGAAATTGATGGTATCACCGTACTGGAACATCCTTACGGATGTTCTCAATTAGGGCAAGATCATAATAATACCAAAATTATTTTACAAGATTTAGTTAAACATCCTAACGCTGGAGCCGTGTTAGTTATTGGGCTAGGTTGTGAAAATAATCAGATATTAGAGTTTAAAGCTGATTTAGGAGAATATGATGAATCTCGAGTTAGATTTCTTGTCGCACAACAAGAATTAGACGAAGTTGAATCAGCTCTAAGTCATCTAAGAGAACTTTACGCCATTATGAAAAATGATAAGCGTGAATTAGGTCGTTTAAGTGAATTGAAATTTGGTCTAGAGTGCGGTGGCTCAGATGGTTTTTCTGGTATTACTGCCAACCCAATGCTCGGTTTATTTTCTGATTATATTATTGCGCATGGTGGAACAAGTGTACTTACTGAAGTGCCAGAAATGTTTGGTGCTGAAAATATTCTAATGTCGCACTGTGTTGATGAGTCGACCTTTGATAAAACAGTGCATATGATTAATGATTTTAAACAATATTTTATTTCAAACAATCAACCTATCTATGAAAACCCTTCTCCTGGTAATAAAGCTGGTGGGAGCACCACACTTGAAGAAAAATCACTGGGTTGTACCCAAAAAGCAGGGGGAAGCAAGGTTATTGATGTCCTTAACTATGGACAAATGTTAACAAAACATGGTCTTAATTTACTCAGCGCTCCAGGTAATGATGCGGTTGCAACTGGTGCTTTATCTGCAGCGGGTTGCCATATGGTGTTATTTACAACAGGAAGAGGAACTCCTTATGGTGGAGTTGTACCTACTGTCAAAATTGCTACTAATAGCCAATTAGCAGATAAAAAAGTAAATTGGATCGATTTCAATGCAGGAAAACTCATCCAAGGAGTTTCAATGAAATCATTATTAATTGAATTCATTGAACACATCGTTCTTATTGCTAACGGAAAGAAAACATGCAATGAAGAAAATAATTTCAGGAATTTGGCCATTCTAAAAAGTGGCGTAACCCTCTAAAAATAATTATTCATTTAATTGTTAATAATGTCATTAAGTCGTTTTTGGCTTAATGCAGGGAGGCTATTATTTTTGTAAATAATATAGGAATCATAACATGAATAACAATAAAGATAAAAAAATCACATGGCTAGTAAGATTTTCTTACGGGAGTGGTAATTTAATCGGGAGTGGTGCCCTTGCAATTAGTGGAGCTTGGTTACTCTATTTTTATACTACATTTTGCGGATTAACAGTTGTTCAAGCAGCATTAATTTTCTCAATTGCAACTTATTTAGATGTGATTTTAAACCCATTAATGAGTTTTATTACCGACAATTTTTATCAAACTAAAATAGGTCAACGTTTTGGTAGGCGTCGATTTTTCATACTAATGGGCATTCCGTTGATGACGATTTATCCAATGCTATGGATTAACGGAATGGGATTTTGGTATTACCTTATTACATATATTTTATTTGAAATTATTTATACCAGTATTATGATCCCATTTAATACCTTACCTGTTGAAATGACATCTAACTTTTCTCAACGTACTTATTTGACTGGTTCAAAGGCAATGTTTGGTAAAGTAGCTAATTTCTTAGGCGCTGCAATACCGGGAGTTTTCTTTTATTTTTATAGTAAAGAGTCAGCAACCCCATTTTTGTTAACAGGTATTACTTATGCTGCAATTATGATGACCGCATTAATTTTGCTCTATTGTAACAGTTGGGAGAAACCAAAAGAGCAAGTTAAAGATGAATATGTACATAGTTTTTTTGAAGCAATCAAAAAGCTTTTTATTGATATTTTTTCAACCTTCCGTATAAAAACGTTTAGAGCTCATTTAGGTATGTATTTATTTGGTTTTGGTGCTGAATGGTTATTTACTGCTGTATTCACTTATTTCATTGTATTTAGTTTAGGTTAACCGCGATCATTTGTTGCTTCAATGAATTCATTAAGTAGTATTTGTCAGTTATTTTCAACTGCTTTCTTTATGATGTATTGTGCGAAAAAAGGTTTTAAAAAACCATTCATTATTGCGCTACTAATTGTTATTTCATCAATGATTGGTTATGTCGGCATCTACTATTTTAATCTTCTTCAGGCGACTTGGATTGTTATTGGTATTACTATTTGGTTTGGTTTAGGAACAGGTGGTGTTTATTACATTCCATGGAGTGTTTATGTTTTCCTTGCTGATGTTGACGAAGTGGTAACTAATCGACGCCGTGAAGGTGTTTATGCGGGTGCAATGACGATGGCTGGAAAATTAGTTCGGGC
Source organism: Gilliamella sp. Gris1-4 (assembly GCF_001690335.1). Taxonomy (NCBI): domain Bacteria; kingdom Pseudomonadati; phylum Pseudomonadota; class Gammaproteobacteria; order Orbales; family Orbaceae; genus Gilliamella; species Gilliamella sp. Gris1-4. The sequence continues at coordinate 36,243 of NZ_LZHA01000029.1, forward strand.
ATCTATTGTGTTTATACTTGGTATTGTATTAAGCACATATGGTTTTGAATCAAAATCACATGTACAGCCGCAAAGTGCTATTCATGCTATTAATGGCATTATTATTTATGGTGTTATTGGTATGGCATTGATTGGTTGTTTCTTTGCATGGAGAATGAAGCTAGATCATGCAACCCATTCTGTCATTATTAATGAAGTTGCACGTATTCGAGAAGGTGGAAAAATGGAAGACGTAACCCCTGAAACTAAAAAAGTTGTAGAAGATTTATCAGGTATTGCTTATGAAAAATGCTTTGGTAATAACAATATTGGTTTTAAACAAAAAGTATGACGACAAAATAGAATTTATTAAATAAATTATCAGGATTAATTATTATAAATTCTTTTATTTATTAGTTGATTAGTGAGCGGTAAAGAAAACTGTTGAATTACCGTTCATAAAATAAAAAGGAAAAATAATGACAACTGTATCAGTAATAGATTTTGGCGCTATTGGTGATGGGAAATCAATCAATACCATTGCTTTTGAAAAGGCAATACAACATATTAAAAAATCAGGTGGAGGAAAACTCATAGTTCCTGCTGGCATTTATTATACAGGAGCAATTTAACTTTTTTTATTGAACAAGGTGCAACTTTGCTATTTTCTGATAATTCAAATGATTATCCTATTGTCAATTCGCGTTGGGAAGGGGTAAAGCAAGATGTATATATGCCTTGTATATATGGAAAAAACATTGAAAATGTGATTATCACTGGTGATGGTAAAATTGATGGGAATGGTAAAAAATGGTGGCATATTTTTCGTAATGATCGTAGTAACCTCAAATATCCAAGACCTTATTTGATAGGATTTGATTTTTGTGAACGCATAACGATTGAAAAACTGTTTTTAACTCAATCACCAAGCTGGACGGTACATCCAATGGAATCAAATAACGTGGTTGTAGATAATGTATCGATTTCAAATCCAGCGGATTCACCAAATACAGATGGTATAAATCCTGAATCTTGCCGTAATGTTAGAATATCAAATTGCTATATTGATGTAGGTGATGATTGTATCGCAATTAAAGCAGGCACAGAAGAAACAGCCGAAAAAAGCCCTTGTGAAAATATTTTAATTACTAATTGTAATATGATTCATGGTCATGGTGCTGTAGTATTAGGTAGTGAAATGAGTGGTTGTATTCGAAATGTGACTATTACTAATTGTGTGTTCCAAAAAACCGATCGAGGAGTAAGATTTAAAACTCGCCGTGGTCGAGGAGGTACAATTTCGGATATTACTTTTAGTAATATTGTTATGGACGAAGTACTTTCAGCATTCGTCATGAACTACTATTATTATTGTGGACCTAAAGGCAATGATCCTATTGTTTGGAATAAAGATGCATTACAAGTTAATGAATCAACACCAGCATGCAATAATATCAGTTTTTCTAATATTATTGCAAAAAATGTCCGAGCTTACGCTGGGTTTTTATATGGTATTCCAGAATTACCAATATCTAATATATCGTTTGATAATATCCGTGTATCAATGCAAATTGATGCCCAAGCGGGAGAAGTTGACATGTTCAAAGATGTTAAACCTACAGCAGGAAAGGGATTTTTTATCGAAAATGCAGATAGTTTTTTATTTAATAATGTAATTATTGATAATATTGTCAGTGATCCACTGGATATCAGAAATAGTACTAATATTTATGTTAATCAGTCGTTTGTAAAAAAAGATGGTAAATTAATAAGCCTTAGCGCTTAAAACCACTGTAAAAAATAACCGCTACAAAGCGGTTATTTTTTGATAAAATTTTTAAATCAATATTGGTAAAACCAATATCAAAGCCAAGCATTACCGATTTGCGTTTTTCATAATACGTGCTTTATCAACTTGCCATTGGCGTTCTTTAATATCGGTACGTTTATCGTATTCTTTTTTACCTTTGGCAACACCAATTTTTACTTTTGCCCAGGCATTTTTCCAATATAACGAAAGGGCAACAACCGTATAGCCTTGGCGGTTAATCTGACCAAATAATGAGTTGAGTTCACGCTCATTTAGCAGTAACTTACGATTGCGCATAGGTTCACAAATAACATGTGTTGAAGCAACATTTAATGGCGTAATAGTTGCACCAAATAACCATGCTTCACCATCTTTAAGTAAAACGTAGCTATCGCTAATATTTACTTTACCTGCACGGAGTGATTTTACCTCCCAACCTTGCAGGGATAATCCCGCTTCAATTTCCTCTTCAATAAAGTACTCATGGCGTGCGCGTTTATTTAATGCAATAGTTGCCGATCCCGGCTTGTGTGATTTTTTCTTAGTCATAATGTGCGTTATTATAGAGTTACGTGATATTATATGCTACTAATTTTAACTTTTTATTTTATTATTATGGCGCATGTTTTTCACGAAGTTATTGAGCCTTACTCAATTGAGCAAATGTTTGCTTTAGTTAATGATATAGAGAAATATCCAGAATTTATTCCTGATTGTATCGCATCTGGTATTATTAGAAAACAAGATAATATTATGGCTGCATTTATTGAGGTTGAAAAGTTCGGTTTTAAAAAATCTTTTACTACATTAAATAGAGCCAATGAACCTAACTCAATTGATATGACTCTTTTAGAAGGCCCGTTTAAAAAATTATCGGGTTGTTGGCAATTTGTTAAAATTACTGAAAACCAAAGCAAAATTAGTTTTAATTTAGATTTTGAGTTCAAAAATAAATTATTAGATATGACTTTTACCCCTGTATTTAAAGAAATCATGACTAGTATGGTTAATGCGTTTTCAAAAAGAGCAAGGCAGATTTATTAAAATGATCAATATTCAAGTTGTTTATGCGTTACCGAATAATTCTACAGTAATTAACTGTAATGTTGATGAGCAAACGAATGTCTTGCAAGCAATTACAAAATCCAATATCTTATCGTTATGTCAGATTAAACTAGATGAGCATTTAATCGGCATCTATGGAAAACGTTGTGATCTTAATGAATTGGTTAAAAATGGCGATCGTATTGAAATATATCGCCCTTTAATCAATGATCCCAAAGAAATAAGACGAAGAAAAGCTGCACAAAAAAATTATGGCTAAAGGCAAAGGATATTAAATGCATAATCTGTTAATTGAAAAGATTGAAACTTTATGCAAAAAACGTGGTATTAAACTGACAACGCAACGTCGAACAGTTTTAGATATTATGTTAACGGCAAATAAAGCAATGAGTGCCTATGATCTTTTAGATCTACTCAAACTAAGCGAACCTCAAGCTAAACCTCCCACAATTTATCGTGCACTTGAATTCTTGCTTGAACAAGGTTTTATCCATAAAGTGGAATCTTCTAATAGCTATATTATTTGTCCACATTTTCAAGACCCTGAACATATTTCAATTTTATTTATTTGCGATAAATGTCAGCGAATCACTGAAAAACACTCACAAAATATTGAATATCAATTTAAACAGTTAGCACAGCAAAGTGATTTTTTAATCAAACATAGTGTGCTTGAAATACACGGATTTTGTCAACAGTGTCAACCTTAATTGTTGTTCTTTGGCTAATTAATATTGCCTGCGATACTGTTGGGCAAATTGCATTTAAGTATGCCGCAATTACTTCAAAAAATAAGCAAGGTTTACATTATTGGCAAAAATTAATTAGTAATTTTTGGCTTTGGTTGGGGTTTGGTACATATTTTATCGGTTTTATTTTTTGGCTAGCTTTTTTAAGTAAAGTGCCTTTATCGCAAGGTATTTTACTAGGTTCATTTAATATCATTACTGTTATGTTAGCTGGGCGTATCTTATTTCAAGAGCACCTTACTTTATTCCGTGTCATTGGTATATTTTTTATTACTACTGGCGTAGTTTTAGTGGGGCTTACATAATGAAAAAATTTTATATTATTGGATTTATTTTACTATTATTTTTTGACACATTTGGTCAAACAAGCTTTAAATTAACTGCAATATCAGCTATGCCATTTGAAATAAGTATTGATTGGTTAATTCGTATTTTTTCTTATGGTTGGGCTTATTTAGTCATACTTGGCTATACAGGAGCATTTGTCACTTGGATGGTATTATTAAAAAAAGCCCCAGTGGGTCCGGCTTTTGCTGCTTCTCATTTACAAGTAGTTACAGTAATGTTGGTCTCGGTTATTGTTTTTGATGAGCAAATTACATTGACGCGCATGCTTGGTGGGTTAGCTATCATTATAGGTATTGTTTTTTTAGCTCTAGCAGAGCAAAAATTACAACATAAATCCTAAAGTTACCTCTTTTATACTGAAACATAGCATTTCCTGAAACTTTTTAACAATAGAGCAATACTTCTAATTTGTTGAATTTAGCAATTGATCAGTTTGAGTTTATCTTATTTAGTGGAAATAATATGTCCTAATAAGCATATTAAATTTCAATCTTACAATTATTAATTTGAAACATTATTACTGATAAGACTTTTAAAAAAGTTATAATTTATTTTAACTACGTTCTCGTTCCATCACAATTAAATAGGCCTCTCTTGTCCAAAATAAGAACAGACGACGCAAATCTTTTTCCATAGTTACTACACGCCAACCTTCTTGGGCATGTTTATTTAAAAATTCTGAGAATTTAACTTCATTAGCGATAGCGGAGCCTAAAATTAACGAAGATAATGCGCTTTCTTGGAAAACAACTACCTTATATTCTTTCATTATAATTATAACCTTAAATTTTATTTCAAATTAACACGATATTTAATAGTAAAATAACATTAAATGTTTACGACATTATATATTGTTTAGATATTAGTATCTAGCACATAATAATTGGGATTTACTCAAAAAATTTAGTGTGTGAGTTGTAAAATTACCTTACAACGTAGCTAGAAAAATAGTTTAATTATTTAAAATAACATTGAAATATGAATTAATAATAGAAAATGGCAAAGTTCACCTACTTACATTTTTTATAAAAAACACATCTCAAAAACTAGATAAAATTAAAGTAAAAGGTGAAAGCAAGTTAGTTAATATGGTTTCCGGTCACTCAAAAAGTTGTCAAACCAAGGCTTAAACGAAGATAGATGGATTAGTGATAGTTCAAAATATGTAATGTGGGTAATATTAAATGTTCCTAGGGTAAATAGCAGTTAAATAACTCTGATTATCCTTATTAGACTTGCTGGACTAGGTTCATCGATCTTTGAGTAAAAAAGAGAGGCTAAAAAACTCTCTTTTTTACGATAAACGTTAAATTACACTGTGCGGTATTTTATTTTACGCGTGATACATATTCGCCTGAACGAGTATCCACTTTAAGTATTTCACCAATTTGTACAAATAAAGGCACGCGAACAACTGCTCCAGTTGATAATGTTGCTGGTTTACCGCCTGTTCCTGCTGTGTCGCCTTTTAAACCTGGATCGGTTTCGATCACTTCAAGTTCAACAAAATTTGGTGGTGTTACTGCAATCGGTTGGCCGTTCCATAAAGTTAAAATACATTCCGCTTGATCAACTAACCATTTTGCATTGTCGCCAACCGCTTTGGCGTCAGCCGAAAGTTGCTCAAATGTATCGTTATTCATAAAATGCCAAAATTCACCGTCAGTATAAAGATAAGTTAAATTCATATCAATAACGTCAGCAGCTTCAACTGATTCGCCTGATTTGAATGTTTTGTCGACAGTTTTGCCTGAAAGTAATTTTTTAATTTTTACACGATTAATAGATTGACCTTTACCCGGTTTATAAAACTCATTTTCAACAATGACACACGGTTCGCCGTCTTGCATTATTTTAAGACCAGCTTTAAACTCATTAGTACTATAAGATGCCATAAAAGCTCCAACTAAAATTCTGAATTACAAAAAATGAGCCATATTATACAGCAAAAAGTTGAACTACCAAATAATAAAGATGAGTGGATTTTTGATCTTGCCAATGTTGTAACAGATATCAATGTTTTATACTCCTATTTAGGACTAGATCCTAATACCATCTCAATCCCTATGCAACAGGCGAAAAAACAGTTTCCACTTCGGGTTCCTAGGGCTTTTATTAATCGAATGGAAAAGGGGGATAGTAATGACCCACTTTTGTTACAGGTGCTTTGTGATGATAGGGAGTTATTAAAAGTTGAAGGGTATAGTCATGACCCATTACAAGAGCAAGATAACGCTGTTCCCGGATTATTGCATAAGTATCACAATCGCGCATTATTGATTACGAAGACCGCTTGTGCAATTAACTGCCGGTACTGTTTTAGACGGCATTTTCCTTATTATGATAATCAAGGTACTAAAAAGAATCTTGCTGTTGCGCTTGAATATATTGCGAATCATCCTGAACTTGATGAAATTATTTTATCAGGAGGTGATCCATTAATGGCAAAAGATCATGAAATGGCTTTTTTGATTAATGCACTTGAAAAAATCCCTCATGTTAAGCGTTTACGGATTCATACGCGTTTGGCCGTTGTTATTCCTTCTCGAGTAACGCTTGAACTTTGTAGGTTATTTGTTGAAAGTAGGTTGCAAATTGTAGTAATTACTCACATTAATCATCCAAATGAAATTGATAATGCAGTTGCTGGCGCAATTGGGCTTTTAAAAAAGAGTGATGTGATTGTGCTAAATCAAAGTGTATTACTGAAAAATATTAATGATAATGTCAATGTTTTGGCTCAGTTAAGTAATAAACTTTTTGATATTGGCATTTTGCCTTATTACATTCATTTATTAGATAAAGTGCAAGGTGCCGCTCATTTTTTAGTTGATGATAAATCAGCTAAATTAATAATGAAACAGCTTGCCGAGCAAGTGTCGGGTTATTTAGTGCCTAAATTAGCGCGCGAAATCGGTGGTGAGAAAAGCAAACAAGTACTTACTTTTTGGAATTAGTTAATTGTTTTTTTTTAGTTATAACTTATTATTTTATAATCTATTTTATTTTATCGTATGGTAACTAGGTGTTAATGGGATTAATCTGTAAAAATCTCATTGACGAAAAATAAAATAGGCACTATAATTCCGACCTCTTTAATTAATGCTGTAGAGTTTTTACTCTGCAACCTGTTGATAATTAGATTTGGATATAAATCGTCATGAAACGCACATTTCAACCATCAGTATTAAAACGCAATAGAACTCACGGTTTCCGTGCTCGTATGGCAACTAAAAACGGTCGTCAAGTTCTTGCTCGCCGTCGTGCTAAAGGCCGTGTTCGTTTAACTGTTGCTAGCTGATTTAAAGTTGGGTGATTAAGTTCACTTTTCCTCGGGAGTTACGATTGTTAACTCCCTTTGATTTCAATCATGTCTTCCAAGAGTCCATTCGGGCTGGTTCTCCGTTTTTAACTTTAGTTGCACGAAAAAATAACTGTAATCATATGCGGTTAGGGTTTGCTATAGCTAAAAAACAAGTGAAACGGGCTCATGAGCGTAATCGTATAAAGCGACTGTCTAAAGAGTATTTTCGGCTTCACCAACATCAATTTCCTAATATTGATTTTATTGTGATGGCTAAACAGCCAGTTATCGACTTAGATAATCAGCAACTCGTTGAAACATTGAATAAATTATGCCAACGAATCATAGCCAAATACGAGGCTTAAATAAATTTAAATTGATTATCAAACAGCATGTTTATGCATGTAACTATATGATAGTTAATATTTTTGTGCTTTTTGTTCGTGTTTATCAACGTTTTATTAGCCCTTTATTAGGTCCTAAATGTCGCTTTACACCGACGTGCTCACAGTATGCAATAATTGCACTAAGACGCTTTGGATTAATAAAAGGTGGTTGGCTAACCGTTAAACGTGTATTAAAATGTCATCCTTTACATGAAGGGGGAGAAGATTTTGTTCCTCCAAAAACTAAAACCAATAGAGAAAAACACTAATGGGATCTCAACGTAATATTTTAGTCATTGCTTTACTTTTTGTATCTTTTTTTATTTGGAAAGCGTGGGAAGAAGATCACGCTCCTAAACCTCCAATCGAAAACCAATTAACACAACAAATAAGTGATGATGAGTTAACAGCTGGTGCAGCACAAGGTAAAACAATTATTGTAAAATCGGATGTGTTGTCACTCACTATTAATACTTATGGCGGGGATGTTCAAGCTGCACAATTATTGAAATATGAGCAAACGCTTCATTCTGGTACGCCTTTCCAATTGTTAACATCTCGTCCTGATTTTGTTTATGTTGCTGAAAGTGGATTAACCGGTAAGGATGGTCCTGATAATGCAACTCAAGGATCAAAACGTCCTGTCTATCAAACTGAAAATTCAGAATATGTTTTAGCTGATGGGCAAGATGAATTGCGTGTTCCTCTTACTTATCAAGTTAATGGTGTAAGTTATACTAAATATTATATATTACACCGTGGTAGTTATGCTGTTGATGTTCAGTATGCTATTAATAACCAAAGCAGTGCATCTGTTGATGTTGCCATGTATGGTCAATTAAAACAAACAATTAAATTACCTGATGATATTCCAACCGAAGGCGGTAGTGGATTAGGGCAAAGTGCATTCCGTGGTACAGCTTATTCTAGTTCTAGTACTAATTATAGCAAATACAGTTTTGATGACATCAAAGATAAAGCTTTATCGGTTGATACCCAAACGGGTTGGATTGCGATGTTGCAACACTATTTTGCTTCTGCATGGGTACCCGCACAGGATAAAAATAATTTATTTTATTCTCGTGCAACGGCTAATAACTCTCAAGCAACAATTGGTTTCAAAAGTGAATCAGCAGTTATTCCTGCGGGGAGTTCTCAAATTATTGGTGCAAAATTATGGTTAGGACCAGAAATTCAAAGCCAATTGAAAGAAACAGCCAATCATCTTGACTTAATTGTTGACTATGGATGGTTATGGTTCTTATCACAACCGTTGTTTTATTTATTAAAATTTATTCAAAGTTTTGTTGGTAACTGGGGCTTCTCAATTATTGTTATTACATTTATTGTTCGAGGTATTTTATTCCCATTAACTCGTGCTCAGTATCGTTCAATGGCGAAAATGAAGCTATTACAACCCCGCTTACAAGCGCTGAAAGAGCGTTATGGTGATGATAGGCAAAAAATGAGTATGGAAACAATGGCGCTTTACAAGCAAGAGAAAGTGAATCCATTAGGTGGTTGTTTGCCATTAATTATTCAAATGCCGATTTTCCTATCATTGTTCTACATGCTAGGTAATACAGTTGAATTACGCCATGCACCATTTGCGCTATGGATTTATGACTTATCAGCACAAGATCCATATTATATTTTGCCTTTATTAATGGGCGGTACTATGTTCTTAATTCAGAAAATGTCACCAACACCAGTTACCGATCCATTACAACAAAAATTAATGACTTACATGCCATTAATTTTTACGGTATTCTTCTTATGGTTCCCATCAGGCTTGGTTTTATATTATATCGTTAGTAACTTATTTACAATTGCTCAGCAACGAATTATTTACTGGGAACTTGAGAAAAAGGGACTTCACGAGAAGAAAAAGAAATAGTATTGATTAAAAGGAGGAGTAATCCTCCTTTTTTGTTTTTATCTTTGGTGTTAATAATATGAATATACAGCAACAATTTAATTTGATAGGTAATGAAAGCGGTTATTGGTTTGTAAGTGCTAATGGACGATTATGGTTGCCTAATGGTGAACTTCCTGTTGGGCGTGCTGATGAATTTGGTTTTATCAATAAACTTGCTCAACCGATAGGTGAATGGAATGGGAAAACAGCTTGGCTGATTTGTGATGAAATGAAAAATGCGATGAGCTCAGTTCGTTCATTACTTGATAGAACAGATCAATCATTATTTAATTTAGCTGGTCGAGCAGTGCAACTTTCTGAGTTTTATCGTTCCCACAAATATTGTGGATATTGTGGACATGAGATGTATATCAGTAGCACGGAATGGTGTTGTCTATGCGATCACTGCAAAGAGCGTTATTATCCACAAATTTCACCATCTATTATTGTGGCTATTCGTCATAATAATAAAATTTTATTAGCAAAACATGTTAGGCATAATCAAGATAACTTATATACCGTTTTAGCTGGTTTTACTGAAATCGGCGAAACAATGGAAACAGCCGTTGAACGAGAAGTATTTGAAGAATCAAAAATAAAAATTAAAAATATTCGTTATGTTGGATCGCAACCTTGGCCATTTCCAAATTCATTAATGATGGCTTATTTAGCTGATTATGATAGTGGTGAAATAGTGGTAGATAAAAACGAACTCATTGAAGCAAATTGGTACCATTATACAGAGTTACCTAAAATTCCTGAGTATGGCACCATTGCTAGACGATTAATTGAGGATACAATTATACTTTGCCGCGAATATGATGAATATGGCAATGACTAATTATATTGAATTGTTCTTGTTAGATTAACTGTTTTTGATTCGTCACTGTTTGATGCTAATTAAAAGCTTTTGTTAATGTTTTTTTTAATTACGGGTTTGCGTTATATATGCGTTATCTTTTTCTAGAGCTAATATACTGAACATTTTCTTTTTATCCTATTTTCTTATTTATTTTTACACCAAATAGCAAGCGCTTCACATTGCCAATCTATCATCATGTAGTACCAAGCTGAACGCCATTTACGAACTGTATCATTGTGTAAATTTAGAGCTTTTCCTATTTGTGAATTATTAGCTCCAGAAACAAGTAAATCAATGAATTGTAGCCACAATTCAGGTTTGGGTATACGGTTTAAACTAGTGTTGCTTAAAAGGTTAAAGCTATGTCGACATCGCTTACAGCGATAGCAAGTGCGAGAACCTATTTTGGTTGTTTCGTTAGAACCACAGTGTTTACAAGTTGGATTTTGTTCATTCAATAAGGCGGTTACTTTAGCTTTAATGGTGCTATATTGTTCCTCTAAAGATGGCATTAACTTAGTTTGTTTTTGATGTATATACCAGCTATGTAATGATGGATAATGGTTTTGAAGATAGTTAATAATAGCTCGATCTCGTCGTGTAACTTTTTCGAGTGAGGTTTCGAGTCGGTCCGCAATTTCTTTATAACCCATTTTATTTATTCGGTTAATAAAAATAAACTCAAACCAATTATAAGGCATTAAACGATTGAAAGGAGTATTGGTTGAAACGGTAAAATATTTATGACAGCCTTTGCAACGATATGTTTTATTAGGTTTTGAACGAATTATATAGAATTCAGTTTTTTTACAAAAGGGACAAGATTGCACATGTTGTGATGTTAATTTTTCTAGGTCATGATGAAAAGCTTTAAATTCATCATGTAATTCGTTCGGTACGAGTTCATAAATCATTTTTATTCCCTTATCGCTTACCCTAGTAAATATTATCAGATTTTTACGTAAACATATAGCTTCCCTGAAACTTTTTTACACTTTCTAGTAAAGTATAATAATTGACTTAGTATAAATATGATAATTAATGTTTATTATAGATTTCTTAGACTGGTGAATTAAGAAGAAGTAAAAAATTGCTCTAAAATAGTATGATTGATAATGTGATTTGATGAATATGAGATGCTATATAGGTAATTAAATGCTCTTTCCTATTTGGAAAGAGCAGCATTTAAAAAATATTATTTTTGCTGATGCAACCATTCGGCTACTTGTTTGGCAAAATAGGTTAATACGCCATCGGCACCTGCACGTTTAAAGCAAAGTAAAGATTCCATAATTGCTGATTTTTCATCTAACCAGCCGTTTTGAATTGCCGCTGTTAACATAGCATATTCGCCAGAAACTTGATAAGCAAAAGTTGGGACGGCAAAAGTTTCTTTCACTCTTCGAACAATATCAAGATAAGGCATACCAGGTTTAACCATGACCATATCTGCGCCTTCACTTAAATCTTGATAGATTTCTTGTAATGCTTCATTACTATTAGCAGGATCGAGTTGATAAGTTTTTTTATTACCACCTTTAATATTTTTTGCTGATCCGACAGCATCACGAAAAGGGCCATAAAAACTTGATGCGTATTTTGCGGAATAAGCCATAATTTGTGTGTTAAAAAAACCGTGCTTTTCGAGTTCGTTACGTATTGCTCCAATGCGTCCATCCATCATGTCACTTGGCGCAATAATATCTACACCTGCTTGAGCTTGCATTAACGCTTGTTTAACAAGCGTTTCAACAGAGATATCATTTTGTACATACCCTTGTTCATCAATAATGCCATCTTGTCCATGCGTGGTATATGGATCAAGTGCGACATCAGTTAGTACACCGAGCTCTGGAATTTCTTTTTTTAATGCTCGAACAGCTTTTGGTACTAACCCATTTTCGTTATATGCTTCTTGTGCTAATAAAGATTTTTTTGATGGTTCAATAGCAGGAAATAGTGAAAGAACAGGAATTCCTAGTTTAGCTACTTGTTCCGCTTCTTTTAACAATACGTCAATACTCATTCGATTAACGTTTGGCATCGAGGTAATTGATTCAGTAATATTATTGCCTTCAACAATAAAAACTGGATAGATTAGATCGTTGACCGTCAAACTATGTTCTGCAACCATACGACGACTAAAGTCATGGGCACGATTACGGCGTAAGCGGCGCTTTGGATATTGACCAGTAATTAATGATGACATGAAATACTCCTGTTTATTTTCAATTAGATTTGTTTTATTATCTGACTCTGTATACTTATTAGCAAATTAATTTGTTATCTTATAATAATTCTATTTTTTACTTTACAACATATATCGATTGAGGGTAAAATTGCGCACTAATTTTAATCCCTTGTGATATTAAACAAATTTGAGGTGAGAGGCACATGCCAGTAATTAAAGTACGTGAAAATGAACCTTTCGATGTAGCGTTACGTCGTTTCAAACGTTCGTGTGAGAAAGCAGGAGTTTTAGCTGAAGTTCGTAATCGTGAATTTTACGAAAAGCCAACTACTATTCGTAAAAGAGCTAAAGCAGCAGCTGTTAAACGCCATGCTAAAAAATTAGAAAGAGAAAACGCTCGTCGTACTCGCTTATATTAATCTTTTAAGATTATTTATACTGAAAACTAGAATTGATATTAAAAATCAATTTATTATCTTTTTGATATAAAGAATTCTAACAAGCCGTATTTTGATACGGCTTGTTGTCTTTTTATAACACCATAATTGGTTAAAGTTTTATCATGAAAGGTCTTATTCCTCGCGATTTCATCTTGGATCTAACTGCTCGAACCAACATCCTTGATGTGATTGGCAAACGGGTTAAAATGAAAAAAAAGGGGAATAATTATTTTGGTTGTTGCCCTTTTCATGATGAAAAAACAGCTTCTTTTTCTCTTAATGAGAAAAAACAGATCTTTTATTGTTTTGGATGTGGCGCATCAGGATCTGTTGTTAATTTTCTAATGCAATATGAGCGGTTATCTTTTCCTGAAGCTATTGAAGAATTAGCTAGCTTGCAAGGAATTCGTGTCCCTTATATTGATGACGATAAAAATCAAATTGATCAAGCAAAGCACATTGAATCTAGAAATGTACGTCGAGATCTATATACTTTGATGGGCAAAATCACCGATTTTTATCAGCAACAATTAGCATTATCTACATCCACTGATGCTCAAAAATACCTTGAGCAACGGGGACTCAATGCAGAAATTATAGCACGGTATAGAATTGGTTTTGCGCCTAATGACTGGCGTTTAACTTCACAAAGTGTGGTTAAAACAAAAGCTGAAGAAGCACTTTATGAACAAGCCGGTATGCAAGTCAGCCACGATAGGGGTAATCAATATGACCGTTTTCGTGGAAGAATCATGTTTCCTATTCGCGATAGACAAGGCAATGTTATAGCGTTTGGTGGAAGAACTATCATTAATGATTCTGCAAAATATATTAATTCACCAGAAACCCCCATATTTCATAAAGGCTTTCAACTTTACGGACTTTATGAAACGCTAGAAGTCAATCGTAATCCTCAACAACTGATGGTGGTTGAAGGCTATATGGATGTGGTTTCGCTTGCTCAATATGGCATTGATTATGCTGTTGCTGCTTTAGGTACGGCTACATCAGAGGAGCATATTAAATTATTATTTAGAGCAACAGATTCGGTAATATTTTGTTATGACGGCGATAATGCTGGACGAAGCGCTGCTTGGCGGGCACTTAATGTTTTATTACCTTGCTTAATCGATGGTAAGAAAATAACTTTTGCTTTTTTACCTCAAGATGAAGATCCTGATAGTTTTGTGCGTAAAGTCGGTAAGGATAATTTTGAAAAATATTTAAATGAATCTTCAAATTTGTCGAAATTTTTATTTGATGAACTTTTGAAACAGGTTGATTTAAAAACGGCTGAAGGAAAAGCAAAATTGAGTTCGCTAGCTTTACCGCTACTTGATCAAATTAAGGCAAAAGCCTTTAGATTAAATTTATTGCAGAAGCTCGGTAATTATTTAGGTTTACTTGATGTATCTCAATTAGAACAATTAATTCAAGAAAATCGTTCCCAACGTGATGAAAAGGCAAATGAAAAAGCGCCTACATCACAAATGAAATTAACAACGATGCGAGTTTTAATTGGTTTATTACTTCAATATCCTAATCTTGCAGAGCAAGTTTCTGATATAAATGTGATTCGCCAGGTTAAAATGGCCGGGATCGAGATTTTTGTTGAATTACTTGAACTATGTCAACGTTATCCCAATATAACTACTGCACAAATATTAATAGAGTGTATGGATAGACCGTTTTATAAGCAGTTGAATCGTTTATCCACCTGGGAGTGTCATTATCAAGATGGCGAAATAGGCTCAATTTTTTCACATACTTTAAAAGAGTTATATGATAATATACTCGCCCAAAGGCAAGATGAACTAATCGCAAAAGAGAGAGTCTCCGGCTTAAGCACCGCAGAGAAAAAAGAATTGGCGACTTTAATACTTGTTTTATCAAAAAAAGACTAAATATATAGAATACGTGTAGATTCCAGATATTGTTCTACATGCATAATATAAATGACCAAATAACTAAAATGGATACCTTTATGGAGCAAAATTCTCAATCACAGTTAAAACTCCTAATCATTCGAGGTAAGGAGCTAGGATACCTGACCTATGCTGATGTCAACGATCACTTGCCTGAAGAGATTATTGATTCAGATCAGATTGAAGATATTATCCAAATGATTAATGATATGGGGATTCAAGTTCTTGAAGAAGCCCCTGATTCTGATGAGTTATTACTTTCAGATAATGTCCCTGATGAAGAGGCCGTTGAAGCAGCAACAGCATTAGTATTATCTAATGTTGAGTCAGAAATTGGTAGAACAACCGATCCTGTTCGTATGTATATGCGTGAAATGGGGGCGGTTGAACTGTTAACGCGTGAAGGCGAAATTGATATTGCTAAGCGTATTGAAGATGGCATTAATCAAGTGCAAACTTCAGTATCGGAATATCCAGAAGCAATAACTTATCTTTTAGAGCAATATAATTTAATCGAAAGCGGACAAGTTCGTTTATCTGATTTGATTACAGGTTTTGTTGATCCAAATGCTGAAGAAGTTGCTGAAGAGTTACCTGAAGATTTAGAGGTTAGTGAAACCGAAATTGAAATTGATGATAGCGATGATGAGAGCGAGGATGACGAAAACGAGGCATCAACTGATGATGATGTTTCTATCGATCCCGAAGTTGCTAAAGCTAAATTTGCCGAATTAAAAGAGCAGCACGACAAAACGTCTGATGCTATTAAAAAATATGGTCGAGCTCATAAAAAAGCACAACAAGAGATCGAAAACCTATCAGAAATATTTAAACAATTCCGCTTAGTTGCTAAGCAGTTTGATATTCTTGTTAATAACATGAGAAGCATGATGGAGCGT
Source organism: Gilliamella sp. Gris1-4 (assembly GCF_001690335.1). NCBI lineage: Bacteria > Pseudomonadati > Pseudomonadota > Gammaproteobacteria > Orbales > Orbaceae > Gilliamella > Gilliamella sp. Gris1-4. Next base: position 52,119 of record NZ_LZHA01000029.1, read on the forward strand.
GTTAGAACTCATGAACGTGTTATTATGAAGATTTGTGTTGAAAAATGCAAAATGCCGAAAAAACTGTTTATGACTTATTTTACCGGCAACGAAAATAACATGGATTGGTTTAAGAAAGCTTTAACGTCGAAAGGTGCGTTTGCGGCTAATTTAAAAGATTTTGAAACTCAAATTGCTGCGCAAGTTGATTTGCTACAACAAATCGAAACTGAAACAAGCCTTTCTATTGAGCAAATTAAAGATATTAATCGCCGTATGTCTATTGGTGAAGCTAAAGCTCGTCGAGCTAAAAAGGAAATGGTTGAAGCTAACTTACGACTAGTTATTTCTATTGCGAAAAAATACACCAACCGAGGATTACAATTCTTAGATCTTATCCAAGAAGGTAATATTGGCTTGATGAAAGCAGTTGATAAATTTGAATATCGTCGTGGTTATAAATTCTCAACTTATGCAACTTGGTGGATAAGACAAGCGATTACTCGTTCTATAGCTGACCAAGCAAGGACAATCCGTATTCCGGTACATATGATTGAAACAATTAATAAGTTAAATCGTATTTCTCGCCAAATGTTACAGGAAATCGGTCGTGAACCAACACCTGAAGAGTTATCTGAACGCATGCAAATGCCTGAAGATAAAATTCGTAAAGTGCTTAAAATTGCTAAAGAGCCAATTTCTATGGAAACACCAGTTGGTGATGACGAAGATTCGCATTTAGGTGATTTTATTGAAGATACAGCTCTTGAGCAACCGCTAGATGCGGCGACTTCTGAGAGTTTACGTAGCGCAACTCGCGATATTTTATCAGGATTAACGCCTAGAGAAGCGAAAGTGTTACGTATGCGATTTGGTATTGATATGAATACAGATCATACGCTAGAAGAAGTTGGTAAGCAATTTGATGTAACTCGTGAACGTATTCGTCAAATTGAGGCTAAGGCGCTGAGAAAATTACGTCATCCAAGTCGATCTGATGTGCTTCGTAGTTTCTTAGAATAAATTTTATCTTTCTTGTATATCGCCACTTTTGTGGCGATTTTTTTATTCTTGTTAATCAAAGATATTAAAAATCATGAATATATTTCAACGTGTTAAGATTGATTCATTCTTATTGATTCTAATTTGTGTTGTGATTACAGCTAGCTTTTTTCCTTGTGAAGGGCAGGCTAAAACGGTTTTTGAATACCTTACAACTTTTGCTATTGGCTTGCTATTTTTTATGCATGGTGCAAAACTTTCTTTTCAAGCAATTGTCTCTGGTATAAAAAATTGGCGATTACATTTGTTAATATTTACAACTACATTTGTAATATTCCCAGTTTTAGGCATGATGATGCAGTTATTAGTGCCCACTTTTTTATCACATGATATTTATTTAGGTTTTGTTTATCTTTGTGTTTTACCAGCAACAGTGCAGTCTGCAATAGCATTTACTTCAATAGCTAAAGGTAATGTGGCAGCAGCTATTTGCAGTGCCTCAGCATCAACGTTATTGGGGGTGTTTATTACCCCGCTTTTAGTTGGATTGTTAATACATACTCAAACCTCGGCATCAATGAACATAATTGATGCCATTACCTCTATTATGCTGAAACTGATGTTGCCTTTTGTTGTCGGGCATTTATCTAGACGTTTTATTGGTCAATGGGTAGATAAGTATAAAAATATTATTTCTAAAACAGATCGTTTGTCGATTTTATTAGTGGTTTATGTCGCGTTTAGTGATGCAGTTGTTAATGGTATATGGTCGCAAGTCGGTTTTTTATCTTTGTTAAATATTATATTTTTCTCAATTATTCTGTTAGTTATAGTTTTATTTATTACCACTTATAGTGCAAGATTTTTTGGTTTTAGCAAACAAGATGAAATCACAATTGTATTTTGTGGTTCAAAAAAGAGCCTAGCAAGTGGTATTCCAATGGCAAGTGTTATCTTCCCCATGTCGATGATGGGTATTTTGATCCTACCTTTAATGATCTTTCATCAAATCCAATTAATGATTTGTGCTTTTTTGGCGGCACGTTATGCTAAACGAAAAATGTAAAAAATTGTTTTGCTCATTAGCTTATTCTCAAGGATAATAGTGGCGCTAATTAACAACAGAAAGATATATTATGTTTCATCTATTTGCTGATTTAGAATTTTCAACCATTATATTATTAGTCTTAGCTTTACTTTTTGTACTCTTTTATGAGGCTATTAATGGATTTCATGATACTGCTAATGCTGTTGCCACTGTTATTTATACAAGGGCATTGAAAGAACAACTTGCCGTTTTTATGGCCGGAGTATTTAATTTCTTTGGCGTACTACTTGGTGGGCTTAGTGTGGCTTATGCTATAGTGCATTTGTTACCAACTGATTTATTACTTAATGTAAGCTCTGCTCATGGGCTTGCTATGGTATTTTCTATTTTATTTGCAGCAATCATTTGGAATTTAGGTACTTGGTTTGTTGGTATTCCTGCATCAAGTTCACATACTTTAATTGGTTCTATTATTGGCGTAGCACTTGCAAATGCATTGGTTATGGATACATCAATTATTGATGCGCTTAATATTCCTAAGATGATTCAAATCTTTTTATCCTTGATTGTTTCACCAATAGTTGGTCTTGTTATTGCTGGGTTAATGATTTTTTGTCTGCGTAAGTATTGGACACGTAAAGGGCAAAGTAAAAAAAGTAGTAAAAAAAGAGAACGCATCTTTATGACTCCAGAGCAGCGAGAAAAACTTTATGGTAAGAAAAAACCACCTTTTTGGATCCGAATAATGCTTATTATTTCTGCTGCAGGTGTGAGTTTTTCTCATGGTGCTAATGATGGACAAAAAGGTATTGGTTTATTAATGTTAGTATTGATGGGTATTGCTCCTGCTGGCTTTATTGTTAATATGAATGCGTCTACCTATGATATTACTAACACTCGTAATGCTATTGATAATATTCAGGAGTACTTTGTTACTCACAATGATGATCTAACTACGATAATAGGTAAACAACCTGCATTAGACACAAGTATTCCAGAAGGCGATTTGAATAAGTATCATTGTGACTATTCACATTCATTTATCACACTGGGTATTGCTCATAATTTATTTAATAAAATGAATAATTATGAATCACTCACTGTTGAACAACGTTCACAAGCTAGACGCATATTATTATGTTTATCGGATACTGTTTCGCATGTTGCTAAACAAGCTAATGTAACAGCAGAGGAAAAACAATATCTGAAATCTTTGCATAACGATTTACTTAAAACTGTTGAATATGCGCCGATTTGGATCATTATTTCGGTAGCTTCAGCGCTAGCGATTGGAACAATGATAGGATGGCGTCGTGTAGCTATTACTATTGGTGAAAAAATTGGTAAAAAAGGGATGACTTATGCACAGGGCGTGTCGGCACAAATCACTACGGCTTTATCAATTGGGATTGCAAGTTATACAGGTATGCCTGTTTCAACAACTCAAGTTCTTTCTTCATCTGTGGCAGGTACAATGATTGTTGATGGTGGTGGCGTTCAAAGTAAGACCATTAAAAATATTGCATTAACTTGGATTTTAACACTTCCAATTTCAATTTTGTTATCTGGGTCACTTTTTTGGCTTGCTCAAAAATTGATTTAGTAGTAAAAAGAGAGTATCAATTTTGTAGTTTTATCTGACCGTTAAATTGGAAGGAGTAATGTATCATGGCTTATAAACACATATTAGTTGCAGTAGATTTATCACCTGAAAGTGAAGTTCTTGTCGAAAAAGCAGTTTCTATGGCTAGGCCATATAATGCTCAAATATCTTTGATTCATGTTGGTATTAATTATTCGGATCTTTATACTGGTTTAGTTGATATTAATATGAATGATATGAAAGACCGAATTACTGAAGATGCGCATATTGCATTAAATAAACTAGCCAATGATGCGGGATATCCTATAGCTCATACTCTTTCTGGGAATGGCGAATTTGACCAAGTATTAATCGAAGCAATTCATGAATATGGCGCTGATCTTGTCGTGTGTGGTCATCATCAGGATTTTTGGAGTAAGTTAATGTCTTCTGCTCGTCAACTTATCAATAATACACATATTGATACTTTGATTGTTCCGCTAAAAGATGAAGAACTAGCAGAAGAACCTGCTAAATGAAGTATTAAATATCAACCCGCTTAATTAGCGGGTTTTTTTATAGATATTAGATAGTTTTTTGTAAAAAACTTTCCGGTAACTATGTGTTTCAGTATATTTTTATTTACTACTTTTTGTTTATACATATAGTCGTTTATCGAAATATACTCCAATTTTAACTTAGTTTATAAGGGGATTTTATATGAATATAGCTTTGGTTACTGGTGCATCCTCTGGATTTGGGCAAGCTATCTGCCGTAAGCTTATAGCAGATGGTTATAAAGTTGTAGGCGTAGCTAGACGTGCAGATAAACTACAAAACCTTGCAGATGACTTAGGTGCTAATTTCTTTTCATTACCATTAGATATAACTAAAAAAGATGCAGTAAATACTATTTTATTGCAACTACCAAATGAATTTAAGCCCATAGATATTTTAATAAATAATGCAGGTCTAGCATTAGGTTTAGAACCTGCTTATGAAGCAGATTATAACGATTGGGAAACAATGATTGAAACTAACATTATTGGGCTAGTAAATCTAACTCGACAAATTTTACCAGAAATGGTTGAGCGCAATTTTGGTTATATTATTAATCTTGGATCTGTGGCTGGTACTTATGCTTATAAAGGCGGAAATGTTTATGGTGCATCTAAAGCTTTTGTTAAACAATTTAGTGCTAATTTGCGTACCGATTTGTTAGGAAAAAAGGTTAGAGTCACTAATATCGAACCGGGATTATGTGGTGGTACAGAGTTTTCAAATGTTCGCTTTCATGGCGATAACCAGAAAGCCGCACAGGTTTATCAAGGTGTTGAATTTATTACTCCAGAAGATATAGCTAATACTGTGTCTTGGTTAATTAATACACCAAATCATTTTA
>NZ_LZHA01000030.1:0-45479 GCF_001690335.1 Gilliamella sp. Gris1-4
CCTTCCTCATCACCGAAAGTACTTTACAACCCGAAGGCCTTCTTCATACACGCGGCATGGCTGCATCAGGGTTTCCCCCATTGTGCAATATTCCCCACTGCTGCCTCCCGTAGGAGTCTGGACCGTGTCTCAGTTCCAGTGTGGCTGGTCATCCTCTCAGACCAGCTAGAGATCGTCGCCTTGGTGAGCCATTACCCCACCAACTAGCTAATCCCATATGGGTTCATCAAATGGCGCATGGCCCGTAGGTCCCATGCTTTGGTCTCTCAACTTTATGCGGTATTAGCAGTCGTTTCCAACTGTTGTCCCCCTCCATTCGGCAGATCCCCATACCTTACTCACCCGTCCGCCACTCGTCATCAAGTGCAAGCACTCATGTTACCGTTCGACTTGCATGTGTTAAGCCTGCCGCCAGCGTTCAATCTGAGCCATGATCAAACTCTTCAATTTAAAGTTTGATGCTCAATAACTGTCTCTGACATATTCAAATGAATCTTCAGTGTCACTTATCAAGACTTAATTTTTTAGTCCGTAGACTTTAATCTTTCGTCTCGCAAGTGCCCACACAGATTGTCTGTTTCTTCTTTTTAAAGAGCTGACAGCTTCTATTCCCCATCAACTTTTCGTTGACTTAGTTCGCTGTCTCAAGGGTTGCGTATGTTACTCACTTCACATGTGAACGTCAACCCCTATTTTAGAAATTTTTATTTTTTTGTGTTGAATGACTGCTTTTTACACAAATTTAGGCATTATAGGGTTATTTTTAGTTGTTTTGTCACATTAATAGCTTTATTAGTAGCCTCTTTAACTGTCGATGCTCTAGCTAACGCAACTCCCATTCTTCTTGTTCCTTTTACTTCTGGTTTACCAAATAAACGTAAATCAGTTTGCGGTTCGCTTAATGCTTTATCAATATTAGCAAAAGTTATTTGTTTGGAGTTACCTTCTATTAATAAGACAGATGATGCACAGGCACCATATTGTTCTATAATTGGAATTGGCAATCCTAATATTGCCCTAGCATGTAATGCAAACTCAGATAGGTTTTGTGAAATTAATGTCACCATACCGGTATCATGGGGGCGAGGTGATACTTCACTAAACCATACTTGCTCCCCTTTAACAAATAATTCAACACCAAATACCCCTCGACCACCTAATGCTTCTGTTATTTTAGTTGCAATATTTTTCGCTTGTTTCAATGCTTTTTCAGGCATCTGCTGAGGTTGCCAAGATTCTCGATAATCACCTTTTTCTTGACGATGGCCAATTGGTTCGCAGAATGAAACTCCGTTAATATGCCGAACAGTCAGCAAAGTAATCTCGTAATCAAAATCAACAAAACCTTCTATGATTACTTTACCCCCACCAGAGCGCCCTCCCTCTTGAGCATATATCCATGAAGATTTAATATCTGCTTCACTACGTAATAAAGATTGACCTTTACCCGAAGAGCTCATAACTGGCTTAACCAAACATGGAAAACCTATCTCTTTTACCATTTGTTCATATTCAAATTCGTTTTCGGCGAAACGATAAGATGAAGTGGGTAGTTTTAATTCTTCTGCAGCAAGACGGCGAATCCCCTCACGATTCATTGTTAATTGCGTTGCTTTTGCTGTTGGAATAACAGTAAATCCTTCTTTTTCCAACTCAACTAGTGTAGATGTGGCAATAGCTTCAATTTCTGGAACAATATAATCGGGATTTTCCATTTCAATGACTTTTCTTAGAGCATCCCCATCAAGCATATTAACAGTATGATACCGATGAGCTACTTGCATTGCTGGCGCATTAGCATAGCGATCAACTGCAATAACTTCACAGCCAAAACGTTGTAATTCAATCGCCACTTCTTTAGCTAACTCTCCTGCACCACAAAGTAATACTTTAGTTGCAGTCGGTGATAAAGGAGTACCTAATTTAGCCATAATTCCCTCATACACAGTTAATCGTTATATCTCAAAAAATAAAAAATCGGGAAAATTATCCCGATTTTCTAATCAATATTATGCTTGATAAGGATCACGTAAAATAATGGTTTCATTGCGATCCGGACCTGTTGAAATAATATCAATTGGTGTTTCGGTTAACTCTTTAATTCTTTTGATATAAGCTTTTGCTGCTTGTGGCAGTGCATCATAGCTTTTAATACCAAAAGTTGATTCGCTCCAACCTGACATAGTTTCATAAACAGGTTTAACTAAGCTCCACTCTTCAGCGGCAGCTGGAGCATTTTTGATAATATCACCATTTGGTAATTGGTAACCGACACAAATTTTTACTTCTTTAAGCCCATCTAACACATCAAGTTTAGTTAAACAAAATCCTGAAACAGAATTAAGTTGTACCGCTTTACGCACAGCAACAGCATCAAGCCATCCAGTGCGACGACGACGACCAGTTGTTGCACCAAATTCATTACCTTGTTTGCAAAGATATTCACCAACTTCGTCAAATAGCTCGGTAGGGAATGGGCCTGCACCAACACGCGTAGAGTAAGCTTTAACAATACCTAACACATAGCCAACGTAACGTGGACCAAAACCAGATCCCGTTGCCACACCACCAGCAGTAGTATTAGAAGAAGTTACAAAAGGATAAGTACCATGATCGATATCAAGTAATGTACCTTGTGCACCTTCGAACATAATTCTTTCGCCTTTTCTTCGTGCATCTTCTAAAAGCGCAGGAATATCGGCAATCATAGCAACTAAAATATCAGCTATAGCTAATGTAGCATCTAAAACTTTTTGATAATCTACAGCTTCGGTTTTGTAATAATTGATTAATTGGAAATTATGATATTCCATCACATCTTTTAGTTTTTCAGCAAAAGCTTGACGATCACGTAAATCACCAACTCGAAGTCCACGGCGAGCAACTTTATCCTCATAAGCAGGACCAATACCACGCCCTGTTGTTCCAATAGCTTTATTGCCACGAGCTTTTTCTCGAGCTTGATCTAATGCAATATGGTAAGGCAAAATTAGAGGACATGATTCAGAGATAAGGAGTCTTTCCCTAACAGGAATACCACTATTTTCTAACTCTTTCATCTCTTTCATCAAAGCATCAGGACAAAGTACTACACCATTAGCAATAATGCTAATAACATCATTACGTAAAATTCCTGATGGAATTAAGTGTAATACTGTTTTTTCACCATTAATAACTAATGTATGACCTGCATTATGCCCGCCTTGATAACGAACAACATACTTAGCTTTTTCCGTGAGTAAATCAACAACTTTACCTTTGCCTTCATCACCCCATTGTGTACCTAGCACAACAACATTATTACTCATAGACTATTTACTCATTTTGTTAATTATCAGATTTTAATTTCATATATTTAAAAAACTCACTATCAGGACTAATAACTACAATATCATTACCTGTAAAGCTTCGTTCATAAGTTTTTAGCCTTCGTATAAAGCTAAAAAACTCTATATCTTTACCAAAAGCATCAGCATAAAGTTTGATTGCATTCGCATCACCTTCACCGCGAATAGAGCGAGATTGACGTTCAGCTTCAGATAATATTTTAGTTACTTCTAGTATAGTCTCTGCTCGTATTTCATCAGCTTTTTTAATACCTTCAAAATGTTGATTTTGGATAACATTCTTCCGGTCTACTTTCATTTTCTCATAAATAGAATTAGACATTTCTTGAGGAAAATTAACTTTCTTTAAGCGGATATCAATAACTTCAATACCGAATGGTCTTATACTCGCTTGATTACCCTCTAAAGCTTTTTCATCTTTATTAGTATGGTTTTCAATCGAATCACTTTTAACCAATTCTTGAACCGTACTATTCAATATATCCTTTACACGATTCACAATAGAATTATCAGCGCTATTATTTGGATCATTAACAACATCAATAATATTTAATTTTTCAATTTCTGCTCTTAAACAGCCATTTAATCGAGCAAGCAATAAGTTCTCAATACTATTACCACTAGAAATAGTTTCATAATATTGATTAAAATCAACAATCTTCCATTGTACGAAATAATCAACAACTAAATCTTTATTTTCACGTGTTCTAAACTTTTGTTCTTGACCAACATTATTAGGACTATTTGTTGTTTTGATTTTAGCATCAACAATTTTTACATTATCCATTCCTGGAAATTTAAAATGTAATCCAGGTTCAGATAATCCTATAATTTTATTAAACCGTAAAACTATTCCACGAGTACCTTCTTCAATAACATAAGCGCTAGAAAAAAACATACCAATCAAAATTAATACTATAGGAACCAATAATTTGCGCATGCTTTTCTCCTTATCTTCCCATAAACCGTGGAGTCCGCGTAGTCTCGCCAACTTTAATGGTGTTATTAGTGTTATTTTCTTTTGATAATTCCGGCTTTGATTGAGACTGTTCTTTTACTGTTTCAGACGAACTCAGCATATTGGAATTATATTCACTATTTTGGTTTGATAACGTCATTGTTTGAGAATTTTTTTCACTCTTATTTTTTAATAGTGCTTCTAACGGTAACACCATCAAATTTCCATTTTTATCATTCACTATAATCTTATTGGTTTTGGTTAATACTCTTTCCATAGTTTCAATATATAAATGTTCTTTAGTAATTTCTGGTGCTACTTTATATTGTGGTAAGATTTTTTCAAAACTGGCCACATCACCTGCAGCTTCAAGTTCTACTCTAATCTTATAAGCATTAGCATCAGCTAAAATTCCTGCTGAACGCTCTTCAGCCTGCTGAATTTTTTGCACCTTATCAGCTTCAGCTTGTTTAATTTCTCGCTCACTATCGTCTTGAGAATGAAGCGTTCTATTGTCAGTACCTTTCACTTCATCAGGTAGACGAGCAACTTGAAAATTCAAATTAACAATATTAATACCCATATCGTAGGGACTAATGATATTGACTAACTCATCTTTAGTGCTACGTTCTAGAGCTGAACGTTCATCAGAAATTATCGCATCAATATTAGAACTTGCCACCACCGTTCTAAGGGCGCTATCGGCAGCTTGGCGCAAACTATCTTCTACATTAGTAACATTAAATAAATATTTTAAAGGATCGCTGACACTATATTGCACATTTATATCAACAAAAACCAAATTTTCACCAGCTGTAACAATAAGTCCCTTTTCGTTGAAATTTCGAATGCCCTGTGTATCAACAATATACACTTTATCGATTAAAGTTGGCTTCCAATTTAGTCCTGGTTGAATGATTTCAGATTGAACTTGACCGAAGCGAGTAATTACACCTCGTTGATTTTGGTTAATGGTATAAAATCCACTTCCCGCCCAAACTAGAACAAGTAAGGCAATTATAGATATGATAATTTTAGTTATCGGCAATTTAATTCCTGAGGAACCATTATTATTACCGAAATTATTTTTTTTTAATAATTTTTTAACTTTATCAAATAAACCATTAGATGAATGATTAGTTGGCTTTTTTTTATTATTCCCCCATGGGTCGTTATCTTGTCCGTTATTGCCGGGCTGATTCCACGCCATATTGTATATGCTCCATTTGATAATTAGTTGTTATTTTGCTTATTGATCAAGTATAACAGATCTGGTTCTTGTTTACAGAGGCGATTCCATTCTATAGAGGGAATTCTCACATCTAGATGAAAACTACCATCCTCATTAATAAATTCATTTTCTACCGCATTTAACTGATATAAACGACTTCTTAATCTTGCTAAATAAGCAGGTAAGTTTAATTGGCAAACTTGTATTTGCTTAGCTAGCCTTTCTTTTAAAGCAATAAATAATTGATCTAATCCTAAACTATTTTGCGCTGAAATCCAAACACGAATTGGTATACCGTTTTCATCTCTATCAATACTTGGTTGTTTGCCTTCTATCAAATCGATTTTATTCATAACAAGTAATGTTGGAAGTTCGTGCGCATCAATTTCGTGCAAAACTTCATCAACAGCATGCATATTATCTAATAAATTAGGATCTGCTGCATCAACAACATGTAATAACAATGCTGCTTGTTGAGTTTCTAATAACGTTGCTTTAAAAGCCGCAATTAAATCATGCGGCAAATGACGAATAAAACCAACTGTGTCAGCTAAAACAACTTCACCGACATCATCAACAATAACTCGACGAAGTGTTGGATCGAGTGTAGCAAATAACTGATTAGCAGCATATACATCAGCATTTGTTAATGCATTAAATAATGTTGATTTACCTGCATTCGTGTAGCCAACAAAAGAGACTGTTGATAGATCTGCTTTATTTCGTGATTGACGATTTTGATTTCGCTGTTTTTCAACTTTAGCAAGTCTTGATAAAATTAATTGAATCCGTTGACGAATCAACCTTCTATCAGTTTCTAATTGAGTTTCACCTGGACCACGTAAACCTATCCCACCTTTTTGACGTTCTAAATGCGTCCAACCTCTAACTAAACGAGTCGAAAGATGTTGTAACTGTGCTAACTCGACCTGTAATTTACCTTCATGTGTTCTGGCTCTTTGAGCAAAAATATCAAGAATCAATCCGGTTCTATCAACAACACGACATTTGCACAATTGCTCTAAATTACGTTCTTGGGAGGGAGTTAAAGAATGATTTACTAAAATAACAGAAGCATTGAGCTGTTTAACTTTTTCTGCTATTTCTTGAGCCTTACCTTCACCTACAAAATATTTGGTTTGAGGTGCTTTTCTTGAGGTTGTTACAATATCGAGAATATCTATTTGAGCCGAAGAAACCAAAATTTCAAACTCTTTAAGATCCTCGATATTGCTTTCTTGAGGGAAGAATACATGGACTAATAAGGCAGATTCACCGCCTTTATATCTCTCAAACAATCAGATTCTCCACTGAAATTCAGCTTTCGCTTTCCTCTTCGGCTTGAGATACCAATCCAGAAATAGGTCTAGATGGTACGACTGTCGAGATGGCATGTTTATATACCATTTGGCTTACAGTATTTTTTAACAAAATCACAAATTGATCAAATGATTCAATTTGCCCTTGTAACTTAATACCATTAACTAAATAGATTGAGACAGGAACATGCTCTCGACGAAGCAAATTTAAATAAGGATCTTGTAATGACTGCCCTTTTGACATGAGTTTATCCTTTAGAAAATAATTATATTAAGATAAAATAAATACATTTATAAATAATTAATGTATTTTTACATACTATTTTAGATACATCTTCAAGTATCTACCAAAATAACACAAAAAAAGCTTCTCTTGAACCAATCAACTATAATTAATGCACAAATAACTAAATTTTTAATAAATTTAAACTAAAAAGATAAACAAAATACTAAATACTGACAATAATACACATAATTTTAACTACTAAAGAACTTATAATTGTATATTATTAGACCACTATAAAAATTATCGCTTAGAATACGTTTCGGAAAATTGTATCCATATTATCATTGTTTAACCATGTTATAGGTTGCTTCCAACCGCGAAGCCATGTTATTTGTCGTTTAGCTAATTGACGAGTAGCGCAAATTCCTTTAAAAACCATTTCATCATAACTTGTATTGCCATTTAAATACTCCCACATTTGACGATACCCAACACAACGCATAGAAGGTAAATTTAAATGTAAATCCGATCGCTGCATAAGTGCTCTTACTTCATTTTCAAATCCTTGATCCAACATCTGTAAAAAGCGTTGTTCAATACGTTCATGTAATTGCGAACGATCTTGCGGCATAATAGCCAATTGCATAATATCATATGGTAATGCTTCACCACTTTCCTGTGTAAGTTCAGTTAAACTTTTTCCTGAAATTAAATAAACCTCTAAAGCACGATTAAGCCGCTGAGGATCATTAGGATGAATTCGTTCAGCTGAAATTGGATCGACTTTTTTTAGATCTTCGTGAATCGATTGCCAACCTAATTTATTGGCTTTTTCCTCTATTTGCTCACGAATTTCGCTATTAGCAGCAGGAAGCGGTGAAAGCCCTTCAATTAAAGCCTTAAAATAGAGCATTGTACCGCCTACTAATAGAGGAACTCGCCCCTTCTCCAATGATTTTTCAATTTCAATCAATGCATCCTGTCGGAAATTTGCAGCTGAATAACTTTTTGCAGGATCACAAATATCAATCAATTTATGTGGATACTTTTGTTGCTCTTCTTTAGTCGGTTTTGCAGTACCAATGTCCATACCACGATAAATTAGAGCTGAATCGACACTAATAATATCAATAGGATAACGATCATAAAGCGCCATAGCAAATGCCGTTTTACCAGATGCTGTTGGCCCCATTAACGAAATAATTTTTGGTTTATTCATGATAAATCGATTGAGTTAAAGATTGCATGTCAATTGGGTATAAAAATGAATCTTGTTGTAACAGATTAATATCCACTTGTTCTAATTGAGCGAGTAACTGAATGGCTTTTACTACACTCCAGTTCATCGTAACACTATCATAATACTGATTAGCTAACCAAGCCGCTATTTGCGTTGGATCTAAAACTTCATTTTTTGAATCAGAAATAAAAGCAATTAAAGCGGGCAATAATTGTTGCCAATTGATAGTACGCAACATTTTAGGAACATTTTGCAAATACAGCTTCGCTTTATCAATATAAAAATCAAAACCTAAAAAATTTAGTTGCGGCTGATAAGAAGAAAGGACTTTCTGCTCCTTATTATTAATTAAAATTGTTAATGGGATAAGCAATTTTTCAGAATCTTGTGACAATAATTTAATCGCAACGAATTTTTGTTGAGCAATAGGCAACTTCATCAACATTAATTTTTGTTGATTATCTTCATTTTTTTCAAGCAATGCAATATCAGGTTGAATAATAGTTAACACCCGTCCAAATGTCACTAATAATGAATTATCAAGCTGCTGTTGTAATGATTGCAATGGTAAATTTTGTTTAGGAAATAATGATTCAATAACCGCTTTTTGTGGTTCAGTTATTTCATTTTCTTCTACCGATAAAAATGGCTTTTCTGGCTCAAGTTGTGCAATATTTTGAGAAGGAGATTCAACGCTAACTAACTGACCATACAACGCATTTTCTTTAGCATAATTACTAGGTTTTTTGGGTAATTGGTTACTAGCTTGATAAGGCTTAGAAATCGTCTGTTGATTAAAGATATTTTCTCCAGCTGCTTGCCGATTAGGTGTTATTGTTACTTTTTCATCTGTTACAGATAAATCCGATTCAAGAGCCATAACTATAGCTTGATAAACGAAATCATGAACCAATCTTGCCTCATGAAAACGGACTTCATGTTTAGCAGGGTGAACATTAACATCAACTTGTTTTGGATCTATTTGTAAAAACACCACATAACTTTGTTGTTCATTCGCACGTCTTATATAGGCTTGTCGCAATGCATGATTAAGTAATTTATCTTTGATAACTCGACCATTAACATAAAAATATTGCAAATTACTAACTTCACTACTTGTCACCCAACCTTGAATGAACAAATCATCATGTTGCCAGTCTAATTTAACTGCTTTTTGCATAAATACTCGCCCACATACCAATTCTACCCTTTTTTCAAGGGTAGATGAACGGTACTGCTTAACAAGTTTACCATTATGCTGCAAATTAAAAGTAACATCAGGACGTGCAAGCGCAATACGCCGAACAAATTCCTCAATATGCATAAATTCGGTTTTTTCTGTTTTTAAAAAACGGCGTCTTGCAGGCGTATTGTAAAACAAATCAAGTACTTCAACAGTCGAACCAACAGGGTGTGCTGCAGGTTTAATCACCGGCTCCATATCCCGTCCTTCAGCATAAACTTGCCAAGCTTCAGTTTGTTCAGCTGTGCGTGAAGTTAATGTCAATCTTGCAACTGAACTTATACTCGCCAGTGCCTCACCACGAAATCCAAGGCTAATAATAGAATCTAAATCATCTAACTTACTGATTTTACTTGTCGCATGGCGAGCAAGCGCCAGTGCTAATTCATCTTTAGCAATACCACAACCATTATCTCGAATACGAATTAATTTGCAGCCGCCTTGCTCAAGATCAATATCAATTTGAGTACTGCCCGCATCAAGGCTATTTTCAACCAACTCTTTAATGACTGATGCTGGACGTTCTACCACCTCACCAGCAGCAATTTGATTCGCTAATTGAGGAGAAAGAATATGAATTGCCATTAATGCTGTTCTCCAAATTTTGGATTTTGTTTAACGTAATTTTTTATACCTTGATAGATAGCTTTGGCAATCTTATCTTGATGAGTATTACTACTTAGTAAACGTTCTTCACCTTCGTTAGAGATAAAACCAACTTCAATTAAAATCGATGGAATATCTGGTGAACGTAATACTCCTAAGCTTGCATGTTCTGGAGCAGATTTATGTAGCTTTGTTATCCCTTTCATTTCTTTTAATACTTGTTTTGCTAACTCATACCCCACTCGTTGAGAATAAGAAAATTGGAGATCTAATACAGCTTGACTTAAATGATGATCATGATCATCACTAAGCGCATCACCCGCCCCGCCAAGTAATTGTGACTGTTTTTCATCTTGTTCAAGCCAACGACCAAGTTCTGTGTCAGCTCGCTTAGTTGACAATACCCAGATCGAGGCACCGGTTGCATTCCGATTTGGCGCAGCATCAGCGTGAACGGAAACTAACAAATTAGCTTTATTTTTTCTAGCGATTTCAGAGCGTTGCGAAACAGAAATAAAATTATCACTACTACGGGTTAATACCCCTTTAAAATTAGGATCTTTATTTAGTAAATTGGTAAGTTTTTTAGCAATAGAAAGGGTAACTGTTTTTTCATATAACTTATTTTTCCCTATTGCGCCGGAATCTTTACCACCATGCCCCGCATCAACAGCAATAACAACTTTAGCTGCATAGGCAGAACTACAAAGCAGTAATAAGATAACAAAAGTGAATAGTTTTTTCATTGTCTTTATATTGTTTATTTCAATTATGATAGATTAATAATCTCGTGACCTTTTTCGCTTATAGCCTGAACGCAAGCAGTACGTTCAAGCGCCAAATAAGTCAAATGAACTTCAAGATCAGCGCTTGGCAAAATCCCATTTGCTTGCTGTGGCCACTCAATCAAACAAATTGATCGTGAAGAAAAATATTCACGAATCCCCATAAACTCTAACTCTTCTGGATCACAAAGCCGATATAAATCAAAATGATAAACTGAAAAATCATCAAATTGGTAGGGCTCAACTAATGTATACGTTGGACTTTTTACGTTACCTACATGACCTAATTGTTGCAAAAAACCACGACTAAAAGTTGTTTTACCTGCACCAAGATCGCCAATTAAATAGATAACAATTGTATCATCATGCTTGGACAAATAGTTTAAACACAGTTTGGCAAGCTTACTGCCAAACAAAATCGTTTGTTGCTCATTGCTTAAAATAACTGATTTCATGATGAATTCTTTGCTCAATAAATAGTTCTTATTATATACTAATAACATCAAAGATGTACTAACCAAAATAAACTTGATTTTGTAAAAAAGTTTCCGATAACTATACGTTTCAGTATAAAAAGTGAAAATAATGCTACATACTATATCAACAGCAAACCAATCAGCCATAAATCCACAATTAATATCAGCTCAAGATGTTGTACTGTTCTGGCAAAATGGCGTTATTCTGGCTATACAAAATAATCCATTATTAAATGATATTATAAAAAAAACTAAACACTGTTACGTCATCAACAGCGATATAGAAGCCCGAGGAATAAGCAAAATTATTGATTCAAGGCTTAAAATTATCAATATGCAACAAGTTATTGAACTTACAACTAACCATTTTCCACAAATGAACTGGGAATGACCATAGGGCATAATGCTACCACCACCCAGTTTTAAAAAGCATGAATCATGCAAATTTGCAAAACCTAAAACCTAAGTTTAATATAAATCTCAATTGTACTCAGCTCGTATTCAAATTTATGGCTAATTTATTAACGCTATCAGAAATCAATAATTATTTAAAAAATGGCGAAGTGATTGCTTACCCTACCGAGGCCGTTTTCGGTCTAGGGTGTGATCCTGATTGTGAATCAGCCGTATTGAAACTGTTACAATTAAAACAGCGTTCAGTAGATAAAGGCTTAATTTTAATTGCCAGCCATTACCAACAACTGATCCCCTATATAGATGAATTAGCTATTACCAATGAACAAAAACAGTTAGCACTTACTAACTGGCCTGGCCCTATTACTTGGATTTTTCCTAAAAATACAAAAACACCTTATTTTTTGACTGGTAAATTCGACACCATAGCAGTACGAGTCACCAATCACCCCTTAGTTTGTAAACTATGCGATCTTTATGGCAAACCGATAGTTTCAACCAGCGCTAATCTATCGAGTTATTCTCCTTGTAAAACAGCCATCGAAGTAGCCAAACAATTTGGCCAAAATTTTCCGATTTTAGCAGGCGAAACAGGTAATAGATTACAGCCATCTCAAATCAGAGATATTCAAACAGGTAACATTATTCGACAAGGATAGATATATGCAAAATTTATATATTGGTGTGATGTCGGGAACTAGCATGGATGGAATTGATATTGCTATAGTTAATATTACCGCAAAAAATGTCACATCAATAGCTAGTAGTTGCTACCCAATGCCCACCAATTTAAAACAGCAACTATTAACATTATGTGAAACAAAGCAAACCACATTACAAAATTTGGGTGAATTAGACCATCAACTTGGTGAATTATTTGCTGATAGTATCAATCAATTTTTAAAAAACAATAAAATTGATAAACAACAAATAAAAGCAATTGGTTGCCACGGGCAAACTATTTACCATGCACCAAACGGTAAAAACCCATTTACCCAACAAATTGGCGATGCCAATATTATCGCAGCAAAAACAGGCATAACCACCATAGCTGATTTTCGCCGAAAAGATATGGCTTATGGAGGGCAAGGAGCACCACTAGTCCCCGCTTTTCATAAAGCGGTGCTAAAAGATCCAAAAATCAATCGTATAGTATTAAATATAGGAGGAATTAGTAACATTTCAGTATTAATTCCTAACCATACTGTTATTGGTTACGATACAGGTCCAGGAAACGTACTACTTGATTGCTGGATAAATCAAAACCTAGGTAAAAGCTATGATAAAAATGGACTGTGGGCAAAAACAGGAAAAGTTAATCAAGACTTATTGAATAAATTATTTGATGAAGATTATTTCAAAATACCAGCACCTAAAAGTACAGGTAGAGAGTTATTTAATTTACCATGGTTACATAAAAAATTAATAGGGACGGATTTTAAAGCAGAAGATATTCAAGCAACGCTCGTTGAATTAACCTCTTTATCAATTGCAAATGAAATCAACAAATTATCTATATTAAAAAAATTACCTTGCGAGCTTTTAGTCTGTGGCGGAGGTGCTAAAAATCCACTTATTATGCAAAGATTATCAGCATTATTACCATCATGGTCAGTATTAACAACCGATACAAAAGGTATAAATGGAGACGATATGGAGGCAATAGCCTTTGCTTGGCTTGCTTATTGCCGAATCAACAATATTCCATCAAATATTCCCGAAGTAACTGGGGCAAACCAAGCTGTGTGTTTGGGGGTAATATATCAATAATTACTGCGATTAATCCAAAGATTTTGATTGCTTATTGAAACCGATCAATTCCGATATTTTTGCCGCAGATTGACTAATTTCACTAACCAGTTTTGCTTCTTCTTCCGCAGTATTACATCTAAAAATAGATGTTGATAAACTCAATGCGGCAATGATATTACCTAAACGATTATAAATCGGCACTGCAAAACATCGTAACCCAAGCTCAGATTCTTCATCATCTTTACCATATCCACAGCGTTTAACATCATCAAGTTCTAATAAAAAAGCCTCTTTGCTAGTAATCGTTTTTGGGGTATACCTTACAAAATCAATATTATTAACTAAGTTTTTTTTACTTTCATCGTCTAACCATGCTAATAAGACTTTACCGAGCCCACTAGCGTGAATTGCAGCTTGATTACCAATTTTAGAAGTTAAACAAAGACTATATTGTTCGGAAGCAACTTTATTAACATAGATTATTTGATCACCTTCACGAACAGCTAAATGGATAGTTTCTTTAGTTTTATCCCGTAATTTTCTCATTTCTAAATCAGCAATAGCCAAAAAATTTTGGTGATAAAGTACTCGGTTACCTAAATCAAGCAATTTCAAATTCAGTGAGTACTTATCTGAATCTTCTTCTTGATTAACGTAACCTAACGATTTCATGGTTTGTAAAAAACGATAAGCTGTGCTTTTGGGCATCATTACTTTTTGCGATAATTCTGATATTGCAATGTCTTTTGACTCAGATAAAGCCTCTAAAATCCCAAAAACTTTCAAAACTGAAGCAACGGATTCTGGTGAACTATCGTTCATGATAAGCACATCTCCTTACTATAATTAGTCATTATTTAATTATAAAATGATAAATTAGAACGAATTGAAATTCTTGAAATTATATCATATATAATCATGACTAGTTACTAGCTATTTTATAAAAAATCCAATCTTTGCGGGGTAAACATATCAATTAATACGCCAGCCTGTTTACAAACACAACCGTGTTCAATATTTGGTTTCTTATATAAAGTATCACCAGAACGAACAATTTTAGTTTCATCACCAATAGTAAATTCAAATTCACCAGATAAAACATACGTTAACTGTTCATGTGGATGGTGATGTACAACACCAATTGCGCCAGCTTCAAAATGAACTTCAACTGCCATCAGATTTCCATCATGCGCTAATATCTTACGTTTAACACCATTACCTAAATCAATTAATTCGCAATCTGAATTAAAACAAAACATGCATATCTCCTAAATAGTTAAAACATTAAAGAGATAATAAAGCAAAAACTTTTTATCTCTTATATCAGTCAATTTTTAGATAATATTCAATTAAGGCTGTTTACCGATATATGCTAAAATACCACCATCGACATACAAAATATGACCATTAACAAAATTTGATGCATCAGATGCTAAAAAAACAGCTGCTCCAGCTAAATCAGCTGGAGTACCCCAGCGTCCGGCAGGCGTTTTAGCAATAATAAACTGATCAAATGGGTGACGAGATCCGTCAGCTTGTTTTTCACGTAATGGCGCAGTTTGTGGTGTAGCAATATAGCCAGGACCAATGCCATTACATTGAATATTAGCGCTACCAAATTCAGAACAAATGTTTTTAGTTAACATTTTTAAACCACCTTTGGCAGATGCATATCCTACTACTGTTTCTCTACCTAACTCACTCATCATAGAACAAATATTGATAATTTTTCCGCTACCTTTTTTAATCATAGAGGGCAATACTGCTTTTGCCATAATAAACTGACCAGTTAAATCAATATCAATAATTTTTCTATAATCAGCAGCACTGGTTTCCAACATTGATTTACGTTGAATAATTCCAGCATTATTCACTAAAATATCAATCACACCATGTTGTTGTTCAATTTGTGCAATAGCTTTTTCAACGGATTTTTCATCTGTAATATCAAATAAATATCCATGTGCGTTAATACCTTCAGCTTTATACGAATCAAGTCCTTTCTGTAAATTTTCTGGTACAACATCATTAAATACGATTTTTGCCCCAGCTGAAGCAAGAGATTTGGCAATTTCAAAACCAATACCGTAAGAAGCACCAGTAACAAGTGCAACTTTATTTTTAAGTGAAAATTTATCTAAAATCGACATAGTTATTTCTCCATTATATTTATGACGAACAAAACAGGGGCTATTACATTTCTTTTAAAATATTAGCAGGCACTTTTGTTAAATAAAGTGCTGGTTCATCTTGCGCATCACACGAGTATAAAACATATTGATTATCAGGCGAAAACGATGGATGTGGATGAGTCACTTGGCGATCGCCATCCAATACTCGCCAAGAGCTATTATGTTTGACTAATTTATGGGCCGTTTTAGTTTTAGGCGCCAAAATATATAACCAAGGGTCATTTTCAATTTTATAACCATTGGTATCAACGACATCCACAGGGCTTCCTGTTCCGTCACCAATATAAAGAGATCCATCAAAGTTACTCATTAAATGTGAGCAAGCAGGCATTTCCATAATTTCTTTATCTTCATTGGTAACAGGATTATAAAGACGAATATAACGCTCTTGCTTATGTTTTATATATGAAACATAAGCAAGTCCTGATCCATTCGGAACCCAAAACTCGTGAGTGCAACTTTCACCAACTAAATTATCATGAACTTTACGTTCATTTTTACCATCACGATCCACTAACCATATTCTTGCATCCACTAAGTCATGAGGTCCTTCATGACAGAAAGCAACAGTATTGTCATCAAAAGGCCTAAAAATAGGATGTCCTAACCAAACATTTTGGTCAATAACAGTTGTTGAAACACCTGTTGCTATATCAATTTTGATCAAACGACAATGCGGATTTTTACTATAAAATGCTTTAAAAATGTTCCAATCAGTTAACGGCGTCCAGTCTTTTTTATCAATTTCAATACCGACAATTTCAGTACAATCACTATTGGCCACCCAAGTACCATAACCAACCCATTGGTCAGGCACTGTATAGACATTTTTTTCTTCTAGAGTATCGAGGTTTACTTGTTGTAAATTCCGTTCATTCTTAACGTAATATAAAAATTTATCGTCAGGAGATAAAAAACCACCAAAAGTATTATCACCAGATCCTTCCGTTAGTTGTTTTGCTGTCTGGCTTTCAATATCAAGCAAGTAATAGTTGCGATTCGTGTCAAATTCTCCGGCGAAAAGAATTTTTTTTCCATCATTTGTAAAACATTTTTGATAAAAATAATTACGATGGCATAAAACACCTTCAGGTGTTAAACGGATAATTTCATTTTTTGAATCATCATCAATAAAAGAAGAAAATGATAATTTCACAATATTTCCCCTAGCCATATAAACTCCCTAAATTTAAAAAAATTAAATTAATAAAAGACGTTAAATTATTATTTTTGGCTATAGTAATATAAAAAAAAAGATAGTTTTGTGACTTTTATCACATTGCAATAAATTTATTAAAACATCATTTTACTTTAGTTAAAAAATTGATATATTTTTTTATGGCTTATAATAAAAATAAAATACATTAATAACAATAACAAAAACTGTTTTTTATAATTTGTTATTACTAAAAAAATAGAGGTAAATCATGAAAATAGCACTAATGAATGAATTTAGCCAAGCGGCTAAAAACCCAATTATTCTAAATGAATTAAAAAATGTAACTGAAAAACATGGACATACTGTTTTCAACGTAGGAATGGATAGCGATAACGACAACAAATTAACTTATGTTCATTTAGGCATTATTAGCGCTATTTTATTAAATAGTAAAGCTGTTGATTTTGTTATTACCGGCTGTGGCACAGGACAAGGAGCTCTTATGGCATTAAATGCTTTTCCTGGTGTTAACTGTGGTTACTGTCTTGAACCAACTGATGCTTATTTATTTGCTCAAGTTAATAATGGTAATGCATTATCACTGGCTTTTGCCAAAGGCTTCGGCTGGGGAGCTGAACTTAATGCACGCTATATTTTTGAAAAAGCTTTTGAAGGTGAAAAAGGTTTAGGTTATCCACCAGAACGTCGTGAATCACAAAATGAAAATGCTATCATTTTAAACGAAATGAAAAATGCAGCAGGTAAAAGCTTAATTGAATCATTAAAATCCATTGATCAATCATTACTTAAAGATGCAATTAAAGGTGAGCGTTTCCAAAAATGTCTATTTGAAAACAGCCAAGATCCTCAAGTTACAGACTTTATCAAAAGCTTATTAGATTAATTAGCATTATTTTGCCATTTCAAAAAGTAACTTCGGTTGCAAGAAATGGCAAATAATAAACTTACCGCAATAACATTAACGATATAAGAACCTATTAAACTAATTTATCCCCACAGTTAGGTAGTTATAAAAAACTCAATGTGAGTAAATTCACAAAAATTAACAGAAATTTGATAATATTACTAAATAAAAAAGTTTTAGTGAAAACTACTGTTGAATAATTATCTCAATAAAAAGCGCTAAACTTAATAATAGGCTTAGCGCTAAACTTTAACACTAATTATTTAATATTAATTATTTAACAAAGTGTTTATCAATTAATTCTTTTAATGCTTTTGGTAAGACTATATTTCCGTTTTGATCTCGTGTAATTGTAAATTCAACATTATCTTTCCATAATTGATTACGGGTAACAGATTTAAAATCTTTTACACTGACTTGTGGTCCCAAAGAATCTTTAATTACTGATTGCCAGCTATCACGAATAGAATAATTATGTTCAAAAGTAACAATCGGTTTTAAAAAAACATATGGATTAGCTCGTAAAATATAGTTATATCTTGCGCTATTAATAGCTATATTATTATTAATGCTATAAGAACCAGTATTAAAATTATCAGAAAAACCATCCATATTGTTATTTAACGCAATGGAATTAATAATCTTATGGTTAACTGGTTGGCCTTCAGCACCTAATTTGAAACCATTTCCAATACTACCTTTAGCAATATTTGGTTTAGAGAAAGGAAAACCATTAGAATAAGTAACAGAACTATCAATCAAAACAGGTTCATTAGGGCCATCTTCAATTTTATTATACAAATCAAATCCATCATCTGTATTATTATGAGCAATACATCCTCTAAACACATTACCTTTTCCTACACCTAATTTTGCGGCAAAACCATCGGCATTTTTGCCTGATTTATCCATATTATTATAAGAATCTGAATTTATAACTAAATTATAAGAAGGCCAAAATAGTCGATTTTTACTTTTGGCTGAAATAGCTAATCCTGTATCACTATTATTACGAGTAACAACTTGATCGATTATATTATGGTTACCAGAAATTCTTAAATAAGCAGGTTTATTATCTTTACCATCAATATTACCGTCAAAAATAACTTGTTTTATCGACCAATAAGAACTATCTAAATCAAATGTCTTATTGATAAAAACAGCTTTATGTTTATTCATCGCCAAAATAGTTTTAAATTTTCCTGGTAAACCACTTAATGTTGCAGGAATCGTTACACCATCATAATAACCATCCATTAAATAAATCACCCCATTGGGTTCAATACTATTAATTGCTGTTTGTAAATCGACGGGTGATTGTTTTGTTCCTTTATTAGTATTTTTACCTGTTGGTGAAACAATAATATTAGATAGGTTTTCAAGAGTTGACTTACCCAAATTTATAGTAAAGCTTTGATTATTTTTTTTAGTTTTATCTTTAAATTCAACGCTAAAAGTATTACTTCCTTGTTTTAACTCAGTTGTAAATTGTAATAATTCACCAACTTTGGCATAAAGAGTTTTATCAAGCTCTTTTACAAAAACAGTACCGGAAGTATTTGGAAAAAATTGTAACGTATAGTTTTTATTGTATACCTCTTGCGGTGAAGATAATATTAAAGTGGGTTTAATATCTACAATTACTGGTGGTTTAACAGGTAATTTATCATAATTAACATGTTCATTGCCAAGCGTTAAAGCAGAATTTTTAAACTCCACTTTGGCATTTCTAGAAGCAAAAAAACCGACATAAATACTTTCATTATCTTGTTGATTCATAAAGCCAGAATAATCATTCATTTGCCATTTTTTTGCTGTACCTGTTATATTATCCTTCATCTCTAAAATAAATTTATCTGAAGTTCTTGTTAGGGTTAAATGCATATTTTTAACCTCAACATAATTGACGTTCTGAACATAATCATTTTTATTAATTGATATACCTTCATTACCCCAAGCTTTTATCACACCATCACGTACTAATGCTGTTACTTTTACTAAATTATCATTTTTTTTATTCTGTGTAATTAATGCATTCATAATTACATTCGAAGCATTAGGAAACTCCTCATAGCCGGCAGGCTGAGGCTCTTTCCTAGCAACCCCAATAGTATCTCGGGCAAATAAGCCAACAGCTTCTTGCGCTGCTGGTGTTTTGCCATCAACTTCAGGTCCAATTTGTTCTAATGTTACATCACTTTCTAATATAAAAGTCTGATTAACTGGAAGCTTAGTATAAAAAACAACCATTCCATCATGAGAGTTAGCTATTTTACCGCCTCTGCTTTCAAGATAAAAATCAGCAGGTAATTCATAAGTCTGGTTAGGAATTAAATATGCTTTTTGACCTGCTATCCAAGCATTATTTATTCCTACTTTTTCAGGTTTAATAAGTGAAGCAAAATTTAAATCAGTTGACTGACCAAAAGCTACAACTTTCCATTCTTGTGCACCAGCAGTACCAATATAAAGAGCCGATATACAAAGTACCGAAGTTAATAATTTTTTCATTATATATCCTTATTTTTGTCTATTTTGAATTATCAAAGTTTTCCGTTTCCAACTAACTTAGTGTAATTTTCAGTAAAATAATTAATATCGTCTAAATAATATTGATAAGGAACAGACCAAGTAACGTTGTTATCAAAACCGCAAGACGATAAATTAAGAGTTAGTTGATTAAATAAAGAATGACTATCGCGGAGTTTATCGCCTTTGAACAACTTAACAAGTTTGCAGCTATCTTTCAGACCATCAATCATAAACTGATTACTTTCAGAAATAACACTACTTTTGATGCCTAAACCTATTGAATAAAGATAAGGATAAGCTGTTTTAGACTGATAAACAGAGCCTTTGAACAAATTGTTATAAAGATGGATTTTTCCAAATCTTACTCTTGGTGCCCGTTGTCGAATATTAGAAAAAACATTATGATGTAGAGTGATATTTAACTTATTTTCATCTTGATCTTCATTCTTATCACTATGGCCAATCAACATAGTTTTATCATGATTTTCAAATAAACAATAAGAAATAGTAATAAAATCACTACCTCGCTTAATATCTAATAAACCATCATGTTGAACATATTTCCATCCGTCTTTTTCTTGATACTTATCATCGGTAAATTGACCATCAGTAAAAGTCACATGATCAATCCAAACATAAGTTGAAGAAATAATGTTAATACCATCCCATTCTGCATTCCAACCATCATCCTTTTCAAATTTTGGTTCAATATCAACCGGCGCTTCAATTTTCAAATTACGAATAATGACATTATTTACCTTAGACAGCACTATCGAACCATTGATAAAGCCGGCATTGTCACCAATACCAATCAATGTTGTATTGCTAGGAATATTTATTAAGGATCGTGATTTTTGATCTGCAAAGTTTTTATATGGCTTGTTATCACTAAGATCAATTTTTCCAAAGACTTGAATAATACGTGGCTGATCTTTATTTATCACGATCGCATCCAAAAGATCTTGTTTATTACTTACCAAAAAAATCATATTTTTATTAGCTTGAGAGCCACCGATCGTTCCACTATTTTTCTTTAAATCATAGCTACCAAATCCTCCTATTGGAGCAACATCAAGAGCTTGTTTAACTTTGATTGGTGCTGGCAATAAAGCATGACATATTGAAAAATATGAATTTATAGCAAAAGAAATTAAAATGGCTGCCATTAATTTTTTCATTTAATAAATCCTTATTTTTTATTGGTTAATCTGATTTTGATCAATAACGATGCCTTTTTTTAAGGTAAAATCATTGGTTATTGCATTGGCTATAATTTTAGCTATTGCTAATGCACCTTTTTCCTGAAAATGAGTTGTATCAGGATGATCAATTACCCCTGAAGACTGTGTTTTGTAATATGGAAATTTTGCATCATTAGGATCAACAACTAACCAGTAAGATTGCCAATCATTTTTATGTTGATTAGCAAATTCAATACTTAATGACTCTAGATCTATTAAAGCAATTCGATGAATTTTAGCCGTATATTTTATCGTTTGAGAATAATCACCCCAGTAAGCAAAACCTAATTTATTACTCGTATAATGAGTATGACTAACTGGATCTATACTTTGATTTTGGAAGGCAATTTTATTATTAGCATCACGGAATCGTGTAATAGGAGTCATTAAAATTGGCGTCATTTGCTTCTGTTTAGCAAAATTAATATAACGCTCAAGTGAAGTTTGAAAAGACATATTTTCATTATCTACAGGAAACTGCTTATGATTATTTGCATCATTAGGATATGTACATAAGTGACTTACATCGGCTTGTCCTCGCTTGGTGTTACTTGAATCACATTTTTCGTCATTATGACCAAAAGCGATGATCATATAATCACCTTTTTGCATTAATGGTGCCATTAAATCAAACCAGCCTTCATCATAAAAACTACGACTAGAACGCCCCGATTGAGCACCATTTATCACCACAATATTGGCACTTTTATCAATAAACCGATCAAAAACCTGCCCCCACCCCATTCTCGGATAGACTTTAGCATCATAATGAGAAGCAGTTGAATCACTAAGAATAAATATCCGTTTTTGAGCATTAATAATTTCAATTTTTTGC
The DNA here is from genome assembly GCF_001690335.1 of Gilliamella sp. Gris1-4. Taxonomy (NCBI): domain Bacteria; kingdom Pseudomonadati; phylum Pseudomonadota; class Gammaproteobacteria; order Orbales; family Orbaceae; genus Gilliamella; species Gilliamella sp. Gris1-4. Next base: position 22,482 of record NZ_LZHA01000030.1, read on the forward strand.
TCAACAACGAGTCCATAATCAAAAATAGATTGATCACTAATAGGCTTAAAACGCATATCTAATAGCACTGTAGCCCCAACTTTCCCACTAGTAGAATCATATCCTCGATTGAAAATAATCAAATCAAATAAACGATTTATTTTAGGATCACTTTCACTCACAGGATCAAATAATTGATCAGTAATCCCAACTTGTTGCAATGCATGATCAAACTTTATGTATAATTTCCGCCTTGCTTTGACTAAAACATCATCATCTATAGTTGAAAAAATACCTCTCTCAATCAACTGTTCAGGGCCAATAAGAGACATTTGTTTTGCAACTTCACTTACAAAATAATCTGTAAATGGGTTGATATTGCCTGTATTAACCTTATCTTTTTGTAATACATTAACTAATGATGTAATACAATTACCAGCACATATTCCTTTTTGCCCAACTCTATGAAGTAAATTATTATCGGAAAACAAAACTAATGGTGCAGATAATTGTGAAATATCTTGCTGATAAAACCCACTCTCATCAGTTATAGTAGTTAAGGTTTTATTATTTACATCACGAATTATTACTGATGCATTAGCAACAGGTTTATTAACATAAACATAACCTTGCAATAAAGTACTAGCAATAGCTTGGTTCCCTGAAAAATAAAAAATTAAAAGGCTTAAAATTGATTTTTTTAACATAGCTACACCACAAATACATATTTTATTATTGTATCTATCACTAAAATAAGTAACTTAACCCAAGAGCTAACTTTGTTTCTCTGGCACTTGAATGTACTTTTTTAGCAAAATCTTCTGCGGCAAAATTAATTTGCCAATCTTTTGTGGCTTGCCAATTAATATCTACTTCTTGTTGATAATCATGTTTTCTATCATTTTGTAATACATAATTACCCTTTAAATATGAAAAGCGATATCCTATATTCCAATCAGGAGATAAAACATAATGCGTTCCAATATCAAATCGATTACGTGAACGATTATCAACATAACCTTGAACACTATCTTCTCGTTTATTACGGGAAACTTTACGATATTCAAATCGATATTGGCCATAAAACGAAAGATCATTGTCTGATAACCAAGTTAATTTCAATGCTGGTGCGTATCGCATACCTGGTCGTTGTGAGTCACTGACATCACCTAATTGATAATGAGGAATATTTTCTTTGCTTTTCGCTTTATATCCACCACCCGAATAAAATCTTACTTCCATATTTGGTGTTAAAATCCAATTATCAGCAAGATAAAAATTATAACCACCATACATTTGATAATAGTTTGAAGCTAAATCATCAAAAAAGACTCTATCCTTCAATTGATTATAAGTCGTTATCCCAATACCAAGATAACCTTGCTTATCAAAATCAAGATGCAAACCAAAATTATCACTATGATAACGAGATCTTAAACCATAATTATGAACATACTTAAAATAGGTTTTATAAGTAAAATTAGATTCTGTATTATTTGATTTTCCAAAAGCGTAATTAAAACCGACTTTAAATTTTGCTTGTCGGGTATCAGTTGTTTTGTTTTTGGAAACATCAGAAATAGAAAAATATGGTCGAAATAATTTTGAGTAGTTATAAGTTACTTTAAATTCTTGTTCATAGTCCGTTTTTTTATTGTTATAAGCTTTATATTTATTTTTAGCTAATTCATTCTTCAATGCCTTATATGATTGATTGGTAAAGTCACCAATATAGTAATTAAAGGTATAGACAAGATTAAGTACTTTTATTCCTGAATAAGCCAATGCCCAATCTAAACGATGCCTTCCTGTATTACTACTTGAAATATATTTAACTTCATTACCGAAAATTTTTGCAATTTTATACCGTTCGGCTTGCGATATTTTTTTCCATTCATAGCGATAACGTAAGCTACTTGACCAATCACTATTGAATTTATAGCTATACTTCAAACCAGGTTGATAAAGAGTTAAATCTTTACCAAATCCTAACTCTAATGCAGGAATTAATGCCCCCCAATCATTAGGAAGACCAAATATTTTTTGGATCACAACTCCACCTGAACCACCATACATATCATCATATAAAACATCCCTTTTATTTCCTCCGCCTTCATTCACACCAAATTTAAATTCATATTGCCAATTATCATCTGTTTTATGGATTAACTTTAAAGTATCAGCATGAATCCTATTCATCGACTTCCAGTTGTGTTCATATTGAAAAGTGGTTTGACCAGAGCCAGCAAATGCATACAACGAAAATGTTGAAATAAGTATCATTAAAGAAATTTTTTTTAATTTTATTTTTCTCATCACTATTACCTTATTTTTAGCTTTTTTATTTTTAAAATATTGTTTTATATTTTTTATAAATTTTTCTGTTAATAAGATCACAGTTTAGATAAACAATCAAAATTTTATTTTAACATTATGATATGTATAAATTTATTTTAAATAAAAGTATAAGTTAATCTCTAAAAAATAAATAATTTATTACCAATATCACATTTCTAAAAAAAAAATTTAAAGTAAATTTCAATAAATTTAGTATCTTTAAGTAATATTTTTAAAACGTTATTTCATTATTAAAGAAAAGTAATTTATGGCTGACAATCAAAAAAAAATAACCACACTAACTCGATTTTCGTATGGTAGTGGTAACTTAATAGGGAGTGGTGCACTGGCTATTAGTGCTGCTTGGCTACTCTACTTTTATACAACTTTTTGTGACCTTTCGGCTTTTCAAGCAACATTAATATTTTCAATAGCAACCTATTTAGATGTTATCTTAAATCCATTGATGGGGTTTATTACCGATAATTTTAATCATACCAAACTAGGGCGTCGTTTTGGGCGTCGTCGGTTTTTCATTTTATTAGCTATCCCTTGTATGATTATTTACCCATTACTATGGGTTGATGGAATGAATTTTTGGTACTACTTAACAACCTATATTCTATTTGAGTTCATTTATACCATGATAATGATTCCATACAACACATTACCGGTAGAAATGACCAAAAACTTTGATCAAAGAACCTATTTAGCTGGTTCAAAAGCGATGTTTGGTAAAGTTGCTAACTTCTTAGCGGCTGCCATACCGGGTATATTTTTCTATCTATTCAATGGCAAAGATTCACCATTACCATTCTTACTTACCGGTATAACCTATGCCACTATTATGGCTATTGCACTCATTTTACTTTATACCAATAGTTGGGAGAAATCTGTTGATGAAATAGAAGATGAAACAACATCTAGTTTTTTGGAAAGTATAATTAAATTATTTTCTGACGTGTTTTCAACATTCCGATTAAAAACATTCAGAAATCATTTAGGTATGTACTTATTTGGTTTCGGAGCTGAATGGTTGTTTGCAGCAACATTTACCTATTTTGTGGTTTTTAATTTAGGTCAACCAAAAACATTTGTATCAGAAATGAATAGTTTAAGTAGTATATGCCAGTTAATTTCAACTGCATTCTTTATGGCATGGTGTGTAAAACGCGGATTTAAACGTCCTTTTGTGATCGCCATATTAATCGTTATATCTTCTGTAATTGGTTATATTGGTATCTACTACTTTAATATGCCAAATATAACTTGGATTGTTGTTGGTATCACAATTTGGTTTGGATTAGGTACTGGTGGGGTTTATTACATTCCTTGGAGTGTTTATACATTTCTAGCCGATATTGATGAAGTATTAACCGGAAGACGCCGTGAAGGTATCTACGCAGGTGCAATGACTATGGCAGGTAAACTAATGCGAGCAACAATTGTTTTTATTCTAGGACTCGTATTGAAGTTTTCTGGATTTGTCTCAGGGGTCAATAGCGTACAACCACAAAGCGCCGTAAATGCAATCAACTTAGTAATGATTGTTGGGGTATGTGGAATGGCCATTTTAGGTATTATATTTACATATCGCATGAAATTAGATAAATCTACTCACGCACAAGTTATTCAAGAGCTAGAAAGACTAAAAAATGGTGGTAAAAAACAAGATGCAACACCAGAAATAAGAAACTTAGTCAAAGAGCTAACAGGATATGACTATGACAACTGCTTTGGCAATAATAATGTTGGTTTTAAGCATCACTAACAATAAATAAAATCTAAATAAAAAAATCATCTAATATTAACAATTAGATGATTTTTTTAAATAGAAAATTAAATCAACCCAAATTTTTGTAACGCTTTAGCAATACCATCATTATTATTAGTATCTGTAACAAACTCAGCTTTTGCTTTTAATTCATCAACTGCATTACCCATAGCAATAGGATGATCAACGGTTAGGAACATTTCAAAATCATTCATACCATCACCAAATGCATAAGTTGGCACATCAGTGAACTCTTTATTTTGTAATAACTGAGTAATACCATAACCTTTAGAGCCACCATGATTAAAAACATCAACGCAGTAAGGGGTATTACGAATAAAGGTTAGCTCAGGAAAAACATCTCGATAAAGCTCTTCTCCAGATTCACAAAGTAATAAAAGCATCTGAATATGCGATTTTAAATAAACCTGATCATCAACAGGAGGAACTGGTTGCTTAAGATAATGATAAAACTTCTCGGCTGGTTGACTATACTCAGATATACACATCATTTCATCATTATAAAAAGATAAAGGAATATTCGTTTCCTGCTTAGAATACTGATGTATCCTTGTTATCACATCTTTATCAATATTATTAGTAAAAACCTTCTCGCCTTTGTATAAAACAACTTGCCCATTCATACCAATGATTGAATCAATTTTAGTTTTTTTCATTAAATCAACAACTTCACAAGGTGTTCGACCGGTTGCAATCATTGGAATAATATTATTTTGTTTTAATTTTTCTATAGCTTCAAGAGAGCTAGACAATACATCAATTTGACTATTAAACAATGTCCCATCTAAATCAAAAAAAACAATAGCTTCAGGTTTATGACTCATATTACAAATCCAAAATATTTTTAATAAAAGGAATAGTTAACTTTCGTTGTTGTGCTAACGTTGCTACTTCAAACTTTTCTAATAAAGAAAACAATGTACGCATATCACGATTAACACGTTTTAATAAAAATAACCCAACATCTGTTGATAGTTCAAACCCACTTAATTGCGCTCTCAATTGCAAAGCTTTAAGCTTATCATCATCGCTAAGTTCTTTTAATTGATAAACCTGCCCCCAAGACAACCTAGAAACTAAATCAGGCAATATAAAAGAAATTTGTTTAGGTGGAGCATTTGCGGTTATTAATAATTTACTCACATTTTTTTCTGTCAAACGATTAAATAAATCGAAAATAGCCTCTTCCCAATCTCTATGACCAGCTATTGCATCAATATCATCTAAACAGACTAAATCATAATTTTCTAATCCTTGTAAAATTTCAGGTACCAAATGATAATGCTGTTTTAATGGAATATAACTAGCTAATTTATTTTGGCTTGACGCATGTAAAAGGTGAGTTCGGCCTGCAACGCTAGCCGCCCATATATAAAAGACATTAAAACCCTCTTTACCTAATAAGGTTTGCAACGAATCAAACAATAACCGATTATTACCTACATAAAAACTATCAAAAGTTTCATTATTAGATAATGGAAAAGGCAAAGGTAGCTGTGAAAGAGTAATAAAGTAACCTCACAATACAAATAAAATCATATTAAGTATAAATTTGCTTTTATAAAAATCAATCACTTTTATATAAAAAGACAAATAGATAACTGCTAATTCAAAAATAAAACAAAAAACAACAAAACGATCAAAACATTCTGTTTAAAATAAGAGCAATAAAAAGTTAAAATTCAAGCAATCAAACTTAATTTTTGTGGATAACTCTGTTAAAAATTAGGATAACAAGCTGTTATGATCGCATTAACAACTTCAAAATAGAAAACACTTGTGGATAAAAAGAATAGTTATACACAAGTTTAAACAAAAAAAGATCCGATCAATTAACAGAATAAACTGATCGATAAGATCCTATAAAATAATTATAAAAAAGAGTTATCAACAAAAATGATCCAATCTAATAATAATAAAAATAAAAAGATCATCTGAAAGATCTTATTTTATTTAAATCGCGATCAAAATAGATCATTTGACGTAACCGAAAAGATGAGTAAAATCTCCTACCCTAAATAAACCAAATCTCCAGATCTAAATTAGCGATCATCTGTACACAAAATAAATACGAGGCTTTTTATGTTTTATCCAGATCTTTTTGATGTCATCATCGTTGGTGGCGGTCATGCAGGAATAGAAGCAGCAATGGCATCAGCAAGAATGGGGCGAAAAACACTACTTTTAACCCATAATATCAATACATTAGGACAAATGTCTTGTAATCCTGCTATTGGTGGTATAGGTAAAGGCCACTTGGTAAAAGAAATTGATGCAATGGGTGGTTTAATGGCAAGGGCTATTGATCATGCAGGGATCCAATTTAGGATCTTAAATAGTAGTAAAGGACCAGCAGTAAGGGCTACAAGAGCACAAGCAGATAGATCACTATATTGCAAAGTGATACGAAAAACACTTGAAAACCAAGAAAACTTAATGCTATTTCAACAATCTGTTGAAGATGTGATCATAGAAAACGATCAGATCATAGGTGTAAAAACCCAAATGGGAGTATCCTTTAAAGCTAAAGCTGTTGTGTTAACAACAGGTACCTTTTTAGATGGGAAAATCCATATAGGACTTAATAATTATAGTGGTGGACGAACAGGAGATCCAGCCTCGATCGGTTTATCAAAATCACTTCATCAATATCCATTTAGAATGGGACGATTAAAAACTGGTACCCCACCACGAATTGATGCTAGAACAATTGATTTTTCAAAATTAGACACACAATATGGTGATGATCCTGTTCCTGTATTCTCATTTTTAGGTAATGCAAGCGAACATCCTAAACAAATTCCTTGCTATATAACAAGTACTAACGAAACAACACACGAGATCATTCGAAATAGCTTAGATCGTAGTCCCATGTATACAGGTGTTATAGAAGGAGTTGGTCCAAGATACTGCCCATCTATTGAAGACAAAATTATGCGTTTTGCGGATCGTAATTCTCATCAGATCTATTTAGAGCCTGAAGGATTAGATAGCAACGAAATATATCCAAATGGGATCTCAACAAGTTTACCATTCGATACACAATTAGCATTTGTACGCAGTATGAAAGGATTAGAAAATGCTAATATTGTCAGACCAGGTTATGCGATCGAATATGATTATTTTGATCCAAGGGATCTTAAACCAACACTTGAAAGTAAAGTTATTAAAGGTCTATTTTTAGCAGGACAGATCAATGGAACAACTGGCTATGAAGAAGCCGCTGCTCAAGGAATGCTTGCCGGTTTAAATGCAGCACGTTTTGTATATGATCAAGATCAATGGTATCCAAGCCGTGATCAAGCTTATTTAGGGGTGTTAGTTGATGATCTTTGTACTCTTGGCACTAACGAACCTTATCGCATGTTTACCTCGCGTGCAGAATATCGTTTAATGTTACGTGAAGACAATGCTGATATTCGCTTAACTGAGATTGGTCGCAAGCTGGGCATGGTTGATGATTATCGCTGGCAACGTTTTAACGAAAAATTTGAAGCTATTGAACAAGAAAGAGCAAGATTACGTGATATATGGGTACATCCTCATATTGAAAGTATTGACGAAGTAAATGCCGTGTTAAGTGCTAATTTGACTAAAGAAGCGAATGGAGAAGAGTTACTTAAGCGACCTGAAATGAGTTATAACACATTGAAATCGCTTTCATTATTTGCGCCTGGATTGTCTGACGCACAGGCTGCGGAACAGGTTGAAATTCAAGTTAAATATGATGGATATATAAAACTGCAAATAGAAGAAATTGAACGTCAAAAACGCAATGAAGAAACGCTTATTCCTGAGCATATTGATTATGCTGAAATATCGGGTTTATCGAACGAAGTTGTGGCTAAATTAAAACAACATAAACCTGTTTCAATAGGACAAGCTTCGCGTATATCAGGAATTACTCCTGCTGCGATTTCAATGTTGCTAGTTTATTTAAAAAAGAAAAATTATGTTAAAAAAGAAACTCATTAATCTAATTGATCAAACGGATCTTTTGATCTCAGAATCACAAATAGATCAATTGATCCATTATGTTGAAATGCTCAACAAATGGAATAAGACTTACAACTTAACAGCTGTACGAGATCCTAATGAAATGTTAATCAAACATATCATGGATAGTTTAGTTGTATCGCCCTATTTAACTGGCAAAACTTTTATTGATGTTGGAACCGGTCCTGGTTTACCAGGCGTTCCACTAGCAATTATTAATCCAGATAAACAATTTGATTTGGTGGATAGTTTAGGTAAGCGTATTCGATTTTTAAAACAAGTTCAGTTTGAATTAAAGCTAACTAATATAAACCCAATACAAAGCCGAATAGAAGAATATAACGATAAAAAGTTTGATGGAGTTATTAGCCGAGCATTTGCTTCATTGCAAGACATGCTTAGTTGGTGTAAACATCTTCCTAATGAACAAGGAGTTTTTTATGCTCTAAAAGGAAGTGACATAGATCCTATTACAGATGGTTTTACACTTAAACAAAATATAAAATTGACTATACCTGAGTTAGATGCTGAAAGATGTTTAATTATTATTCAATAATTTTTGTGCTTAACTAAAAGATTTTCTGAAACTTTTTATAAATTTAATTTTTTCGCCTTTTCAGATAATCTTTAATACCATCAACAATTGATTTAGATACTTGATTTTGGAACGAAGCAGTCTTTAATTTTTTTTCTTCGGTAATATTACTAATAAAGGCTGTTTCAACTAAAACCGATGGAATATCGGGTGCTTTTAATACTGCAAAACCAGCTTTTTCAAGTGATTGTTTATGTAACTTATTTATTCTTTTCATTCGATTCAAAATAGCATTACCAAGTAACACACCATTATTTAACGTTGTTTTTTGAACCAAATCTAAAATAGTATTATCTAAATATTTATCGCCACTGCGGCTAACACCGCCTATTTGATCTGCTTCATTTTGAGTTTGAGCTAAATAACTAGCTGCTGAACTACTTGCTCCACGTGTCGATAAAGCAAAAACAGATGAACCACCAACAGAACGGTTAGTAAAGGCATCAGCATGAATAGAAATAAAAAGATCAGCACGCAACGATCGTGCCTTAGCTACGCGGACTTTTAATGGAATAAAAACATCTTCATTACGGGTCATATAAACTTTAATATTAGTCTCTTTCTTAAGTAAATTATAAGTTCGACGAGCTATTTGCAAAACAATATCTTTTTCGCGTGTTCTATTATAGCCAATAGCACCTGGATCTTCGCCACCGTGTCCAGGATCGAGCACGACAATAATTGGTGCATTTTTCTTTTTATTTGTTTGGGTTTTGATCTCTGCTTGTTTTTTACTAAGATCACCGGCTTTATATTCTTCTAATAGTGCAAGTAAAGGATCATCATCACTTGTTGAAGTTGTTCTGGAAGGATAAAGATCCATCACTAAACGATGTTTAAATTCTGCAATAGGTGATAGAGTAAAAGTATTAGGATTAACATTTTGTTTTAATTCAATCATAATTCTTACAGTTTTAGGATCTAATTGCAAAACTTGTATTGACTTAATATAAGGATCATGACTTAAAACTTTTGATGTTATTGCTTTTAAAGTTGGATTTAAATTGAGATTATCAATATCGATCACTATCCTATTCGGATTAAATAGCGAAGCGCTTTTATAATTGAGTTTAATATTTGATTCTAAAGTTATTCGTGTATAGGTAGATGAAGGCCAAACTCGTACAGCAACGATTTGTGCTTTAGTTGCTGCAAAGCCAACTCGAGTAACAGATAATAAACATGTAGCAATAATACCTTTAACTAATAGGCGTTTTGTTGGGCTAAATGTTTTTTTCATATATTAAACACTTTATTTGTTATCAAAGTTAGTGGCGGATAATAGCATAAAATAAAGGGACATTAAAAAGAATGATTATCATAACCGACAGTTATTTTGATAAATAAATTTTTTTAAATTATCTACCCATTTTTATAACAAAAACATGCTAATTTAAATGATAAAACAAGCACAGCTTTGAGCAGTCATTTTTTATTTTGTTATAGACCCTACAATAACAAAAGATTACAATATAGCACGCTAAAATCGCGGATTTAAACCCGTTTTCATTTTAACAATTAAATTATAGCTGAGTTATTGATGAGCAAAAAATTACATATCAAAACTTGGGGTTGCCAAATGAATGAGTATGACTCAACAAAAATGGCAGATCTCCTTGAATCCACCCACGATTTAACTTTAACTGAAAATGCCGAAGAAGCAGATATTTTATTACTCAATACCTGTTCTATTCGAGAAAAAGCCCAAGAAAAAGTCTTTCATCAATTAGGACGTTGGAAGAACCTTAAAAAAAATAACCCAAATATTATTATTGGTGTAGGGGGATGTGTTGCTTCGCAAGAAGGTGCCCATATTCGTAAACGTGCGCCATTTGTGGATATTATTTTTGGACCTCAAACCTTTCACCGCTTACCAGAAATGATAGAGCAAGTTAAAAGTGGTAAAGGCAATCATGTGGTTGATGTAAGTTTTCCTGAAATTGAAAAGTTTGATCGCCTACCAGAACCTCGTAGCGAAGGCCCAACTGCATTTGTTTCAATTATGGAAGGATGTAATAAATATTGTACTTATTGCGTAGTTCCTTATACTCGAGGAGAAGAAGTTAGTCGACCTTGTGATGATGTTATTTATGAAATAGCTCAGCTTGCTGAGCAAGGTGTACGTGAAGTCAATCTATTAGGTCAAAATGTAAATGCATATCGTGGACCGACATTCGATGGTGATATTTGTTCCTTTGCTGAATTACTACGCTTAGTTGCAGCCATTGATGGTATAGATCGTATTCGTTTTACAACTAGCCATCCAATCGAATTTACTGATGATATTATTGATGTTTATCGTGACACACCAGAACTAGTAAATTTTTTACATTTACCAGTACAAAGTGGCTCTGATCGTGTATTAAACTTAATGAAACGCACGCATACTGCGCTTGAATATAAATCAATTATTCGAAAACTACGCAAAGTACGCCCAGATATTCAAATTAGCTCTGATTTTATTGTTGGTTTCCCTGGTGAAACACAAGAAGACTTTGAACAAACCATGAAGTTAATTGCCGATGTTAATTTTGATTTAAGTTACAGTTTTGTCTATTCAGCACGTCCAGGTACGCCAGCTGCTGAAATGGAAGATAATGTTTCGGAAGAAGAAAAAAAACAAAGACTATACATTCTTCAAGAGCGAATTAACCAACAAGCTATGCAATTTAGCCGTCGTATGTTAAATACAGTGCAACGTATTTTGGTTGAAGGTCCATCTAAAAAAGATCTTATGGAATTAACAGGCCGAACTGAAAATAATAGAATTGTTAACTTTGAAGGTCGCCCTGAAATGATTGGTAAATTTGTTGACGTTGAAATTACCGATGTTTATCCAAATTCATTGCGTGGCAAAGTAGTAAGAACTGAAGATGAAATGGATCTACGCGTAAGCGAATCACCAATGTCAGTTATATCTCGAACCCGAAAGGAAAATGATTTAGGTGTTGGTATTTATCAACCATAAAAGCAAAACGTAAAATATTTAGTTAGTTATTTTAAATAGAAATTAAAAAGTTATTAAATAAGAAAATAGGAAAGAAAAAATGTTTATTATTTTTGGTACTCGTGGAAGAGAAGTTAACGAACGTGGTGGACAATTTAATTGTCCTAATTGTTGCTCACAACAAAATATTACTACTGACGAAAAACAACAGAAATACACACAAATAAAAGTAGCAAAATATTTTACATTATTTTTTATTCCTATTTTTAGTTACTCTACCTTAGGTCGTTATATAAAATGTAATCAATGTAATAACGATTATAACGAAAATGTGCTCGACTATGTACCGCCAACATTTGAAGAACAAATAGCTTCATATGTTGAACAAGAGTTAAAAAGTGGAACACCTATTTCAATGTTGGTTAATAAATTGAAATCACAAGGATTTGATGAAAATCAATCAACAAGTGCAGTAAATAATGTTGTTAAGGGAAATATAGTTTCTTGTCATCAATGTAAAATGGATTTTATAAAAGGCGTTGAAAAATGTTCTTTATGTGAACAGCGTCTCAGCAATTAAAATTAATTGAATAGAGGTTTTATTTTTGAATATTACAACACAAGAAACCATACTTGATCCCGCTGATAATCAGCGGCTTAATAGTCTTTGTGGTCCTTATAATGACAATATAAAACAGTTAGAGCGTCGGCTTGGTATTGAAATTAATCATCGAGGTAATTTATTTTCAATAACTGGCGATGATATTTGTGTTAGGGCGACTATTGATATTTTGCAATCTTTTTATAAACAAACCAAAATCAAAGACAAAATAATTGATATTGAACCAGAACAAATTCATTTAGCTATCAAAGAGACAGGTGCGCTTGAAAAAATGAGTGAACACTTACCTAGTTATGTTGATCATCAAGGCGGAAAGCTAGTGATGATAAAAACTAAGCGAGGTATAATCAAACCCCGAACAGCGAACCAAGCACAATACATAGCTCATGTTTTGGATTACGACATTTCTTTTGGTATAGGACCTGCTGGAACAGGTAAAACTTATTTAGCGGTAGCAGCTGCCGTTGATGCGCTCGAAAAACAACAAATTCGTCGTATTGTACTAACTCGACCAGCAGTCGAAGCTGGTGAAAAACTTGGCTTTTTACCAGGTGACTTAAGCCAAAAAGTGGATCCTTACTTACGTCCACTTTATGATGCCTTATTTGAAATGTTAGGTTTTGAAAAAGTCGAAAAACTAATTGAAAAAAGCGTGATTGAAGTGGCGCCACTCGCTTATATGCGTGGACGAACATTAAATGATGCATTTATTATTCTTGATGAAAGTCAAAATACTACGATTGAACAAATGAAAATGTTTTTAACTCGAATTGGCTTTAATTCAAAAGCGGTAATAACAGGTGATATTACTCAAATTGACTTACCGCGAAATCAAAAATCTGGATTACGTCATGCAATAGAAGTATTAAGCCAAGTTGATGAAATTAGTTTTAATTTTTTTAATAGTGAAGATGTCGTGCGCCACCCAGTAGTTGCTAGAATTGTTAATGCTTACGAAAAATGGGAAGAACAGCAACTTATGCAACATAAGTTGCAGCATACAGAAAGAAGTATTTAGAGGAGTACTATTATCTCTATCTCAAGTAAACATAAGAAAACTAAAATTCGAGATCATTCAGCGGAAGCAAACTTGTTTTTACGCCGAGCACTGTTTTCTTTTATTGTCATTATTATTTTAATTATTGTATTGATTGCAAACTTAGCTAGTTTACAGATTTTGAATTATAGTTATTACACGACAAAATCTAATGATAATCGCATCGAAATTATCCCTATTCCACCTAATCGCGGCATGATTTATGATCGTAATGGTACGCCATTAGCGATTAACAATATTACTTATCAATTAAATATCATTCCCGATAAAACTAAAAACCTCAATGAACAATTTGAAGAATTAAAAAAAATTGTTGATTTGACTGATGAAGATATTGAAAATTTTCAAAAAGAGCGTCGTAATTATAGAGCTCATCGTCCGGTACCATTAAAAGATAATTTAACCGAAAAACAAATAGCGCGTTTTGTTGTAGATCAACATCGTTTTCCTTATGTTTCTATTGCAGGTATACAGCATCGTTATTATCCTTATGGAGCATCACTGACGCATATTCTTGGTTATATTTCTAAAATTAATAGTCAAGATAAACAGCGTTTAGAAGATGAAAATAAAACTAGCGACTATGTAGCAACTTTTAATATTGGAAAAATGGGGATAGAAAAGTATTACGAAGATGTATTACACGGAATCCCTGGTTATGAAAAGGTTGAAGTCAACAGCCGAGGTAGAATTGTACGCAAACTAAATCAACAACTACCACAAGCGGGCGAAGATATCTATTTATCTATTAACCTAAAATTACAACTTTATATAGAACAATTACTGGCTGGACGTAAAGCGGCTGTGGTAGCTATTGATCCTAACAATGGTGAAATTTTAGCCTTAGTTTCTAGCCCAAGTTATGATCCCAACTATTTTGTTGGTGGCATATCAAGTACTAAATATAGCGAATTACTCAAAGATCCTAGTAAGCCACTTTTCAATCGAGCTTTACTAGGAGCTTATCCACCAGCTTCGACTGTTAAGCCTTTTATTTCCATTGCGGCCTTAAGTGAAGGAGTGATCACCCCAAAAAGTGTGGTTAATGATCCTGGTTGGTGGCAACTACCTGGTACTGAACGGCGTTATCGTGATTGGTTAAAATGGGGACATGGTCGAGTTGATGTATTAAGGTCGATTGAAGAATCAGTTGATACCTACTTTTATCAAGTTGCTTATGATATGGGCATTGACCGCCTAAATTTATGGATGACTAAATTTGGTTATGGTGAACGAACAGGTATAGATATTTCACCAAACGAAGAAACACGAGCAGTTATGCCTAGTCGTGAATGGAAATTGAAGCGCCATAAAAAGTCTTGGTTACAAGGTGACACTATTCCAGTTGGCATTGGTCAAGGTTATTGGACAGCAACACCTATCCAAATGGCAAAAGCATTAACTACGTTAATTAATAATGGTAAAACTTATACTCCGCATTTTTTATTATATAAAAAGAGCGATATTTTAAATTCAGATGAACATCAACCAACAATTAATCCTGAAAAATACATAGAAGATAATAGTTTAGTTAATGTTAAATCAATTTATTGGGATTTAGCTAAAGAAGGTATGCATCGTGTCATGTTTGGATCACGAGGAACAGCCCGTAAAATTTATGCAGATGCAAAATATCAAGCGGCTGGCAAATCAGGTACCGCACAAGTTTATGGTTTAAAACAAGATGAAGTCTATAACGCCCATAAGATACCTGAACATTTACGCGATCATGCATTATTTATAGCTTATGCACCTTACGATAAACCAAAAATTGCATTAGCTATTATTTTAGAAAATGGTGGTGGCGGAAGTTCAAATGGTGGTGCAGTAGCTCGTAAAATATTAGATTTTTATCTTCTCGGCAATAACTCAACAGAGCTAGATGAATCATCACCAAATACAGGAGCTGAAGACTAATAATGAATAATAGTAAAAAATCTTTTTGGCAAAAAATACATATTGATCCCCTGTTTTTTTTATTTATTACTTTATTACTTGGTTATAGTCTTTATATACTATGGAGTGCTAGCGGACAAAGTCTTGATATGATGCAAAAGCGAGTAATACAAATATTACTTGGCTATAGTGTAATGATTACGCTGGCACAATTTTCGCCCAGAACATATGAAAAATGGGCTCCACACCTATATATTGTTTGTATTATCATACTATTACTAGTAGATATTTTTGGATATACCAGTAAAGGTGCACAGCGCTGGTTAGATTTAGGTATTTTGCGATTTCAACCATCTGAAATAGCCAAAATAGCCGTACCATTAATGGTTGCTAAATTCATTCACCGTGACGGATGCCCACCGCCATTAAAAACCACACTACAAACACTTGGTATAATTGGCGTACCGACATTACTTGTTGCTATGCAACCAGATCTAGGTACAGCAATATTGATTATTATGTCAGGGCTTTTTATTATTTTTTTAGCAGGAATGAACTGGCGCTATATTCTTATTGCATTAATTTTAATTGCTATATTTTTACCAATTATGTGGTTCTTTTTAATGCATGATTATCAACAAAAACGTGTATTAATGCTAATTAACCCTGAACTTGATCCAAATGGAGCTGGTTATCATATTATTCAATCCAAAACAGCAATAGGATCAGGAGGTATATGGGGTAAAGGTTGGCTTGAAGGGACACAATCACAACTTGAATTTTTACCAGAGCGACACACCGATTTTATCTTTTCAGTTATAGCTGAAGAGTTTGGTTTTATTGGTTCTATTATTTTATTAATTCTATTTTTATGCTTAATTGTGCGTGGACTTATTATTGCAGCTCAAGCACAAACAACATTTGGACGAATTTTATCGGGTGGACTAATTTTAGTATTTTTTATTTATGCATTTATTAATATTGGTATGGTCAGTGGAATCTTGCCTGTTGTTGGTGTACCATTACCACTAATAAGTTATGGTGGCTCATCCTTAGTCGTATTAATGGCAAGTTTTGGCATTATGATGTCTATCCACACACATCGATATATGTTGTCTAAAAATATTTAACGGAATTGATATAAATGAAAAAGAAATTTAAATTATCTTTTGCTTTGTTTGCGCTTGCAATTAGTTCATCAGCGTCGGCTGAAATGGCTTTTCCTATCCCAGCTATTCCACAACTAGATGCTGAATCTTATATATTAATCGATGCAAAATCGGGCGAAATTTTAGCGCAATATAACGCTGAACAGCAGCGTGATCCTGCTAGCCTAACTAAAATGATGACCAGCTATGTGGTTGGTCAAGCGTTACGATCAGGACGCATAAAAAATGATGATATGGTTGTAGTAAGTAAAGATGCATGGGCAACGGGCAACCCTGTTTTAAAAGGATCATCATTGATGTTTTTAGAAGTGGGTAAAACAGTATCAGTTTCTGATCTTAATAAAGGTATTATCATCCAATCTGGCAACGATGCTTGTATTGCAATGGCAGAACATGTTGCAGGAAGCCAAGGTGCATTTGTTAACCTAATGAATGATTATGCAAAAAAAATTGGGCTAAACCATACCCATTTTGAAACCGTTCATGGGCTTGATGCGCCAGGGCAATACACAACAGCTAAAGACATGGCTTTTTTAGGGCAAGCATTGATTCGTGATTTACCAGAAGAATATTCTATTTATAAACAAAAAGAATTTACCTATACCCTATCAAAACCACAACTTAATCGAAATGGACTACTTTGGGATACCACATTAAACGTTGATGGAATTAAAACAGGACATACTAATGCTGCTGGCTATAACTTAGTTGCTTCAGCGGTTGATGGCAATACTCGCTTAATCTCAGCGGTACTAGGTGGACGAACCTTTAAAGGGCGTGAAGAAGAAAGTAAAAAACTATTAGTATGGGGATTCCGCTTTTTTGAAACTGCAAATCCTGTAAAAGCTGATACGGCATTAGCAACAGAAACGATTTGGTATGGTGATGAAAATAAAGTTCAATTAGGTGCAATTAATGGGGCTTACATCACAGTACCAAAAGGTCGTTCAGCAGATGTGCAAGTTGAATACAAAATTGATGATTATATTTATGCTCCAATAACCAAAGGTACGGCCGTAGGTAAAATGCAGTTCCTATTAGATGGAAAAGTGATTAGTGAACAGCCACTTGTTGCTTTACAAAATGTTGAAGAAACAGGATTCTTTGGCGGTATATGGGATTGGATAAGCTTACAATGCCATAAATTATTTAGCTAGTTTCAGTTATCATTGTTCTGTAAGTATCAGCTTACAGAACAACCTTACCTATTAAAAATAAATCATCTTCTAACATAAAAAATCGTTATGAAAAACACTCCGGTAGAATATTGATTTTATTGAATTTTTTATTAAAACGCTGTATTTAACAAATAGCTGCTAATTAAATATACAATAAACACTTAATAAAACTAACCTATACATCATTACAATAATTAACACCGCTAATAACTTATAAATGCAAATAAAGCTAGCAATATTATACTATTTATGGTATAAAACGCGCGCTACATTTCACATTATTTTTGCAAAAGTAATGATGAATAAAAGCATTAAATTTAATGATTAATTAACGTTATAACACACACATATCATTACACTTTTCCGGGGTGCCTTTTTCTTTATGTATAGGTCGGATAGAGCGGATATGTGGAGGCATAACCCCAACGTCAAAATGAGGAAATCATGACTACAGTATCAATGCGCGATATGTTACAAGCGGGTGTACACTTTGGACACCAAACTCGTTATTGGAACCCAAAAATGAAACCATTTATTTTTGGTGCACGCAATAAAGTTCATATTATCAATCTTGAAAAAACAGTACCACTGTTCAACGAAGCATTAGCTGAATTAAACAAGATTGCCGCTCGTAAAGGTAAAATTTTATTTGTTGGTACAAAACGTGCAGCTAGCGAAGCAATTAAACAAGCTGCTGAAAGCTGTGGACAATACTACGTTAATCACCGTTGGTTAGGTGGTATGTTGACTAACTGGAAAACAGTACGTCAATCAATCAAACGTCTAAAAGATTTAGAAACACAAGCTAGTGATGGTACATTCGATAAATTAACCAAAAAAGAAGCACTAATGCGTGCTCGTGAAATGGCTAAATTAGAAAATAGTTTGGGTGGAATTAAAAATATGGGTGGCTTACCCGATGTGATCTTTGTTATTGGTGCAGACCACGAACATATCGCTATCAAAGAAGCTAACAATTTAGGTATTCCAGTCATTGCTATTGTTGATACTAACTCAGATCCTGATGGTATTGATTACATTGTTCCAGGTAATGATGATGCGATTCGTGCAATTCAATTATATGCAAATGCAGTTGCTGAAGCAGTACGTTCTGGTCGTGAACAAAACCAATCTCCAGTATCTGAAGAAAGCTTCGTAGAAGAAGCACCAGCAGCAGAGTAATAAACTCAAATATTTTCAGGGTCGATAATAATATCGACCCATTCTAATGAAAATCATCACAATGGTTAAATAGAGGATTAAAAAATGGCTGAAGTTACCGCTTCTATGGTAAAAGAACTGCGCGAAAGAACTGGCGCAGGTATGATGGAATGTAAAAAAGCATTAGTTGAAGCAAACGGTGATATCGAACTTGCAATTGACAACATGCGTAAATCAGGTCAAGCAAAAGCAGCTAAAAAAGCAGGTCGTGTTGCAGCTGAAGGTGTTATTATTTCTAAAATCTCTGCGGATAAAAAATTTGGTGTAATCTTAGAAGTAAACTGCGAAACAGACTTTGTTGCCAAAGATGCAGGATTCTTAGCATTTAGTGATAAAGTTGCAGAGGCAGCATTAACAGAACGCATTAGCGATATTGCTACACTACAAGCTAAATTTGAAGAAGAGCGCACAGCTTTAGTTGCTAAAATTGGTGAAAACATCGGTATTCGTCGTGTTGCTGAAATTGCTGGTGACGTAGTAGGTAGTTACCAACACGGTGCTCGTATTGGTGTATTAGTTGCTGCAAACGGTGCTGATGATGAATTAGTTAAACATATTGCAATGCACATTGCTGCAAGCAAACCAGAATACGTTGATCCAAGTGATGTACCTGCTGACGTGGTTGAACATGAACGTAACATTCAAATTGATATCGCAATGCAGTCAGGTAAACCACGTGAAATCGCTGAAAAAATGGTTGAAGGCCGTATGCGTAAATTCACTGGTGAAGTATCACTAACTGGTCAACCATTTGTAATGGAACCTTCAAAAACTGTTGGCGACTTATTAAAAGAAAAGAGTGCAGCAGTTGCTTCATTCATTCGTTTTGAAGTGGGTGAAGGTATTGAAAAAGTCGAAGTTGACTTCGCTGCAGAAGTTGCAGCAATATCAAAACAATCTTAATTGTTTTATAAAACCGCCGTTAAGGCGGTTTTGTTTATCTACAAAGTATTTTAAAATTACTGCTAGATAGGAGCTCTAGCTCCTTATTTTATTAAATAACGAAACAGTGAGACATCATATGGTAACCCCTTTTTATAAACGTATTCTTCTTAAACTCAGTGGTGAAGCACTACAAGGTGACGAAGGTTTTGGTATTGATGCAACCGTTCTTGATCGTATGGCTCAAGAAATAAAAGAGCTTATTGAAATGAATGTTGAAGTTGCTGTTGTTATTGGGGGGGGTAATCTATTTCGTGGTGCAGGACTTGCTAAAGCGGGAATGAACCGAGTAGTTGGTGATCACATGGGCATGCTTGCAACCGTCATGAATGGACTTGCGATGCGCGATGCATTGCACCGAATAGAAGTAAACGCTCGCTTAATGTCAGCCATTCCATTAAATGGTGTATGCGATGACTATCGTTGGACCGAAGCAATTAGCTTGCTTCGCCATGGTAAAGTCGTTATCCTTTCTGCAGGAACTGGTAATCCTTTTTTCACAACCGATTCAGCAGCATGCTTACGGGGTATTGAAATTGGTGCAGATGTTGTCTTAAAAGCGACCAAAGTAAATGGTGTTTACTCTGCCGATCCTGTTAAAGATCCAACAGCAACACTTTATAAAACACTAAGCTATGAAAAAGTACTTACAGATGAGCTTAAAGTAATGGATTTAGCGGCATTTACATTAGCAAGGGATCATAATCTACCAATTTGTGTCTTTAATATGAATAAACCTGGAGCGTTGCGTCGTGTTATATTAGGCGAACAAGAAGGAACATTAATTAATAACAAAGCAACTGTAACCAGTTAATCATCTTTATTTTAAATAAGGTTTTTATTATGTTAAACGAGATTCAAAAAGAAGCGCAAACGCGCATGGAAAAAAGTATTGATGCGTTTCAAAATCATATTTCTAAAGTAAGAACGGGGCGCGCATCACCAAGCTTATTAGATGGTATTATGGTTGAATATTACGGTAGTCCAACACCATTACGCCAACTAGCTAATATCGTTGCTGAAGATGCAAGAACGCTAGCGATTACTGTATTTGACAAATCACTTACACCACTAATTGAAAAAGCAATCTTAACATCAGATTTAGGACTTAACCCAGCATCAGCAGGTACTGTTATTCGCGTACCACTTCCACCATTAACCGAAGAACGCCGTCGAGACTTAACCAAAATTGTTCGTAACGAAGCAGAACAAGGCCGAGTATCGATCCGTAATATTCGCCGTGATGCCAACGACCAAATCAAAGCATTACTAAAAGATAAAGAAATATCTGAAGATGATGAACGTAAGGCACAAGATTTAATCCAAAAAGCGACAGATGCCGCAATTAAAAAATTAGATACAGTGCTTGCTGATAAAGAAAAAGAACTAATGGAATTCTAATTCTTCTACTTTTTCCCTTTCCTTCCAAACGCTCTGTTTTATAAAGCAGAGCGTTTTTCCCTTGAAAAATTAATTTTTATACAAACCTATTTTAGGATGGAAAATGCCAATATAAGTAATCTAAATTTTTATTGGTTGATAGGAAAAATCTTTTTCTTATAATGAACCTTATTTTATGATGAATTATATAACCTATTTATTTGATATAGGATTCATTAAAAAACATATTGCAGAAATCATTAGGGCAAATAATCAAATTTCAAATAGCTCTAATTTTTTAATACATTTGTTTGATGCATATTTATGGAATGGTAATTTTGAGGGAATTAACAAAGTATATCAAGAACTTGATAAATTAAATAAAAAAGATGTTATTTATGGGTTATCTCAACGCCTTGATTCATTGCGTCAATTTCAAACTAATTTAAAATTGAGTGATGAAAATATGCAATTTTTACTTAAAACTTTTCTTGATATAGCTGATACCTATCGGTTATCACATTCTAAAATTTGTTGTGAGTATTATCCAGACGACGATATTAATATTATGATACTAACAACCAACGACTCTGATTTTGTACGTTTGGCTAAAATAGATGGTGAGTTGGCTGATAAAATTGCTGAAAATAAACACCTTCATGATAAGGCGTTCGGCGTCTCTATTCGTTATCTAAAATCTGAATATCGAGTTATTACTTAGGAGGCGAAAGGAAGTGCCAGTAAACTGTAAAGACTTTCTCTCTTTTGCTGAAGATTCATTAAAACGGAATGATGAAATCGGTTATCGTAATGCAATTGCTAGAGCGTATTATAGTTGTTACCACGCTATCTTATCTTCAATCAATTTTAGATTACCTAAAGATGAACCTTCTCATAAAAGAGTCACCGATTATTTAGCTGCTCCTGGTAAAGATGAAGCCATTCCAAGAATGAAATTAATTTCTTTAAGGGCAAGATTGTTAGAGCAAAAAGCACTTAGAATTAAATGTGATTATCATTTACAAGAAACATTAGACAAAAAAGAAGCTGAACTTAGTATAGCTAAAGCTAGAAAATTTATACAAGATATAAACAAGTTATACCTTTATCAAACGACTCTGTGCCAAACGCTTAACTATAACTTCTTTTAAAAAACACCCAACCGCTACCCTCGTAAAAAACACCACTCCCCAAAAAAAGCCAAAGTGTAAATACCCCAAACTTAGTATACAACTTACATAGAAAATAATACTGCTTGTTTTAGTGTTTTATACTCAATCGGTGTCATGTTATTTAATGCCTCATGCGGTCTTTCGGTATTATAAATCGTTAACCATTCTTCGGTTATTCTCCTTGCTTGTGCTAAGTTGTTAAAAAGATATAAATCGAGTACTTCAGTACGATAGGTACGATTAAATCGTTCAATATAGCCATTTTGATAAGGGCTACCGGGCTGGATATAATCAATGGTTATATCATGTGATTTAGCCCAGTTTATAAAGGTTTTTCCTGTAAATTCTGGCCCATTATCGACCCGTATTTTTAATGGATATCCATGATATTCGGTCAGTTTATCTAAGTAACGGGAAATCCTTCCTGCTGGTAAGCTTACTGCAATATCAATCCCTAACGCCTCACGATTAAAGTCATCGATAACATTGAATGTCCTAAAGCGACGTTGATTACGACTACTGTCACTCATAAAATCCATTGACCAACATTCACCTTGTTTATTGGGTGCTGATAGCCTTTCTGGGCTTCGTGGAGGAATGCGCTGTTTACGCTTTACCCTGAGATTAAGTTTCAACTCACAATACACCCGATACACCCGTTTATGATTCCATTTATAGCCGAGCTTTCTGATACGATTAAAGCATTTAGGAA
>NZ_LZHA01000031.1:0-597 GCF_001690335.1 Gilliamella sp. Gris1-4
AGCTCTTTAAAAAGAAGAAACAGACAATCTGTGTGGGCACTTGCGAGACGAAAGATTAAAGTCTACGGACTAAAAAATTAAGTCTTGATAAGTGACACTGAAGATTCATTTGAATATGTCAGAGACAGTTATTGAGCATCAAACTTTAAATTGAAGAGTTTGATCATGGCTCAGATTGAACGCTGGCGGCAGGCTTAACACATGCAAGTCGAACGGTAACATGAGTGCTTGCACTTGATGACGAGTGGCGGACGGGGGAGTAAGGTATGGGGATCTGCCGAATGGAGGGGGACAACAGTTGGAAACGACTGCTAATACCGCATAAAGTTGAGAGACCAAAGCATGGGACCTACGGGCCATGCGCCATTTGATGAACCCATATGGGATTAGCTAGTTGGTGGGGTAATGGCTCACCAAGGCGACGATCTCTAGCTGGTCTGAGAGGATGACCAGCCACACTGGAACTGAGACACGGTCCAGACTCCTACGGGAGGCAGCAGTGGGGAATATTGCACAATGGGGGAAACCCTGATGCAGCCATGCCGCGTGTATGAAGAAGGCCTTCGGGTTGTAAAGTACTTTCGGTGATGAGGAAGG
>NZ_LZHA01000032.1:0-58267 GCF_001690335.1 Gilliamella sp. Gris1-4
TTCGGGTTACATTTAAACATCGACATAATGCACGTAAGCTGTATCGATGCTTATTATGTAAAATTAACTCGATTTTCTTCCCATTATCAACGTCGCTTGCTTTAGGATATCATTCTCCATTAACAAGCGTTTATTCTCTTTGCGTAGCGCGATAAGTTCGTTATCTTCAGTTCGACGATTATCTTTTGCGATGAATGAGCCGGTAGTTTGGTACTGCATTATCCAATTATCTAATGCTGATTTGGTGAGGTCATACTCTGCGACGATATCCGCACGTTTTTTACCATTTTGATATAGCATGACCATTTGTTTTTTGAACTCGTTAGTAAAACTACGTTTTGCTCTTCGTGATGAATCGATTGCCATTGTTGTTACCTTCTCTTATTTTTAGTTTATCATAACAATGACCTTATAAAACTGGTACTAATTAGTGTAGCCGATCCAATTTAATAAATACACTATTAAATTATCCTTGTTTATAGCGATAAATACTACAAATTTATCGATTAATATTATGAGCTAATCGTAAATGTGAAATATGGCTCATTGGTGAGCCATACATTTTGAAGTTATTTTGCTTGATTTTTACCTTTTTCGACGTAGCTCATATCTCCAAGGCTTTCAACAATAAATTTACCATCGTCGGTGTAACGAATTTTAGTAACACTTGCGTTACCTAATCCAGCTGTAATTGGTTTATCTTGCCATTCTTGAACCATAGCCATAATTGCTAAACCGTGAGATACCACAAGCACGTTGCCACCACCTTGTGCTTTGGCTGATTCAGCAATGGCTTTTAATGATGCTTGCATACGATTTTTTACTTTATTGTAGTCTTCGGCTTCGCCTGATTTCTCAACTGCGGCGATTGCATCCATCATTGCTTTTAGGGTAACCTTGCCTTGAGCCATATCCGCCATTAGCTCTTTATCTGATGCATAACCTAAATGCTGTGCAGCTGGTGTCCACATGTTCGGATCAAAATCTCCTTCATAATCGCCAAAACACTGTTCACGCAAGCCTTCCATTTCATTAATTTGAATTTTATCGCCTTTAGTTTCTAAAACAATGCGAGCAGTTTGTCGTGCTCTACCTAAATCACTTGAATAAACTGAAATAAATTTGACATCTTTTAAACCACGACCAAGCTGCTGGGCAACTTCAACACCAGGTTTGGTGAGTGGTGTATCTGACCAACCTTGAGCTCGATGTACATTATTAAACATAGTTTTACCATGGCGAGTGACATAGATATATACATCATCCGCAAAAGCTTGCGATAAGGTCGTTATTGAAATAATTAATGAACTAATTAATATAATAAATTTTTTCATTGTTTTGTCCTCTTTATAATAAATTAAATCGGTAATCAATTACCGTTTCCGCCGAAAGTGAAGGTGAACGTTGGTATTTTCCGTGTCTAAGTTTTGGTGTCAGATCCGAAGCACTGACTGTTTTATAAGACCAACCATATCCAACCTTCGATAAAATAGAAAAATTTTTAAAAGCGCCACTAGTTGGTTTCCATATATCAAAAACGTTAATTTCGCCATTTTTTAATGTATTATGTTTGTAATTAAATTGGCCATAATTCATATATAAGCCTGTACTATTATCTTTAATAAAATCATAACTCATTACTGTTGTTAGTACCAATTCACCATCACGCAAATAATCTGCGCCAGCAGCGGCAAGACCGTTAAAACGAGCCCGAGTATTTTTACCTAAATGTCGATTATAATATCCGATAGCGTTATGTTTGTTAGCATCTGTATAGGCTAAACCGACTTTAATACTCCAGTCTTCTTCTTTCCATTCTACATCGGTTGCATAGTGCCATGCGTGATCTTCAAACTCTTTTTTGTTTTGTTTCATGGCATCATAATTGTCAAGAGCATAACTTCCGTAGAATTGTCCGCCTAAGATTAATTTTGGGATTGGTTTATAAGACAATTCAATTACATGGCGTCTTAAATAATCTTTAGCAACACCATAAGAATAATCTAAAGTAAGATCTTTATCTTTATAAGCGATCTCAGCTGTTGAAATATTATTAATGACTTTTTTACGATCTGCCGTTAAAAAACGCAATTTTTTAGCAGATTCACGGGGTAGGGTGCTATCAATATAAGCTAATGAAAAATAAACGTTATCATATTTTAGAATTCCGCTATAACCAAGATAACTATTGCGAGTAAGATGTTTGGTTGAACTTATGACGCCTAAATCTTTCAAGCTATGCCATCCAGCTTTACCATTAAAATTAATACCATCATTACCTAATTTTATTTTGGCATAACGTTGGGTAAATTTATTAAATCCGTGAGCGTTATGTTTGTTATAGCCTTTACCATCGTTATAAAGTAGGTTACGGGTCGCAAAGTAATCACTAGCGCCTAATCTTATTATGTTATCATAGGTGACATCAAAACCAATCATGTCAAATAAATAACCTGATTTATAATCAAAACTAAATGCTTGCCCCCAAGCGCTGTGTACTTCTTTAGGTTGGGATGCATTTTCTTTTAAATATTTCCAATGGTTTCGGGTAGAAAATACAAATTTGGTGTCTTTAAAAAATGTATCATCGAGGATTGAGTTCTGGGTTGCTGCATTTGCTAGAATAGAATAACTTGATATCCCTAATAGCATTATTGTGAGATATTTTATTTTCATTGTTCTTTTTCCTAATCGTTTTTATATTAAAAAACCTAAATACCAAATCAGAGATAACTTTCTAATTAATATTTAGGTTTTGCCTGCCAAAAAGCAGTAACAATCCAATAATTTAAAGTTTTATTTTATTTTTATGTATATGTTTTTTTATAGTAATATGGTTAATTTAAATAATTTATATCTCCATTCGATTAGCTATTTACCTTGTCACATGTTTATTAAAAAAATAATAGGAGGATAAGTAGCATCAATCCTCCCAGATTATCTTATGCTTTCAAATTTTCACCTTTTGATGAAATCACGGATTGATACCAGTAGAAGCTTTTCTTTTTATAACGATTTAATGTGCCTGTGCCATCTTGATTTAGATCTACATAAATAAATCCATAGCGTTTAGTAACTTCGGCTTTAGATGCACTGATAAGATCTATTGGTCCCCAACTGGTGTATCCCATGACTTCAACACCATCGTTGATGGCTTCTCGGATTTGTACTAAATGATCATTCATATAATTAATCCGATAATCATCATTGATTGTATTGTCTACTTCTAATTTATCTTTAGCACCTAAGCCATTTTCGACAATAAATAACGGTTTTTGATAACGCTCATAAAGTAAATTAAGAAGATAACGAATCCCAATTGGATCGATCTGCCATCCCCATTCGGATGCTTTAAGATAAGGGTTAGGCACCATATCTAAAATATTACCTTTGGTTTTTTGTGACTCATCATCTGTTGCACAGCAACTCATGTAATAACTAAATGAAACAAAATCGACTGTTTCTTTAAGATCTTGTTTATCTTGTTCAGTAATATCAAGCTTAATATGATTTTCTTTAAAGAAGCGATCCATATAGGTTGGATAATAACCACGCACCTGAACATCCCCAAAAAATAACCAACCATGATTTTCTTGATGAGTTTCCCAAACATCTTCAGGTTTTGGTGTAAGAGGGTAAGCCACAGCACCTAATAACATGTTACCAATTTTTGCATCTGGAATGATTTGATGACAGAGTTTAACTGCTCGACCACTGGCAACTAATTGATGATGAATTGCTTGGTAGATTTGCTGTTTGGTACTGTTTCTGTCCAAACCAACACCAGTGAAAGGTTCATGTAATGACATGTTGATTTCATTGAAGGTAAGCCAATATTTAACCTTATTTTTATAGCGTTCAAAAACAGTTTTAGCGTAACGAGTGAAAAATTCAATGACTTTACGATTTTCCCATCCACCATATTGAGTAACAAGATAATAGGGCATTTCATAATGTGATAAAGTGACTAGTGGTTTTATGTTGTGTTTTGCCATTTCATCAAATAATTTATCATAAAAGGCTAAACCAGCTTCATTTGGTTGCTCTTCATCGCCATTAGGAAATATGCGTGTCCAAGCAATTGATGTGCGTAGACAAGTGAAACCCATTTCAGCAAATAGAGCAATATCTTCAGGATAGCGATGATAAAAATCGATAGCTTTGTCTTTTATACTAGCAATATCAGTTTCATTGCGATTGATGATGTCACCAAATAAACCATTTGGCGTACAATCTGATGTAGATAAACCTTTACCACCTTCACGGTAAGCTCCTTCAACTTGGTTAGCGGCAATGGCACCGCCCCAAAGAAAATCATTAGGAAATTGTGTTGACATGTTTTACTCCTTATTTTGGGATAACACTAATAAAGCCTCTCCGCTTTGAATATTATCTTGTTCAAAGATACATTGTATATCTTGATAACTATCACTATTAGTAATGATAATTGGTGTGGTAACTTCAAAACCAGCTTGCTTAATTGCCTCTATATCAAAACTGACTAGCAAATCACCTTTTTTTACTTTGCTACCAGCTTCTACGTGAGCTTCAAAATGTTGACCATCTAATTTAACGGTATCAATACCGATATGAATTAATATTTCAGCTCCAGATTCGGTTTGAAAGCCAATTGCGTGTTTAGTTCGAAATAATGACACAACTTCACCATCATCAGGTGCAACAGCTTGACCAACAGTTGGAATGATTGCAATAC
Organism: Gilliamella sp. Gris1-4; assembly: GCF_001690335.1. Lineage (NCBI taxonomy): Bacteria > Pseudomonadati > Pseudomonadota > Gammaproteobacteria > Orbales > Orbaceae > Gilliamella > Gilliamella sp. Gris1-4. Next base: position 4,715 of record NZ_LZHA01000032.1, read on the forward strand.
CTTTACCCATTAATTCACTGGCAAATGTTGGGTCATTAACCTCGCTTAGTGGTGTGACCTTTCCTGTCATTGGACTAAAAATAGTGATGTCATCATTATTGATATTTGTTTGGTTGTTGTTGCCTTGGCTATTTGCTTGAGCCTCATGAATATCGTTTGGTGATATCATGCTGATTTTATCTTTTGATATACCAAACAAATAAGTCGCAATTAAGGCAATAATAAATGAGATAACACAAGCAAAAACAACTGCATAAAATTTATCGTCAATACCGTGTTCTGGGGATATTAATTGTAAAAAAGAGAAGACATTAATAAAACTGAAAGAATAAATCACACTATGGTAGCAACCAATAATCGCACCGCCAATAATTGCCGATAAACAACCAATAATAAATGGTCTTTTTAGGGGTAAGTTTATACCGTAAATAGCGGGTTCAGTTACGCCAAAAATACCAGACAGTACAGAAGAGCTTGCTAATGCTTTAAATTGTGGATCTTTTGCTCTGAGCATAACAGCAAATACAGCTCCAACTTGTGCAAATACCGCAGGAAATAATATAGGTAATAAAAAATCTTCATGATTTGTTGCTACATTGTTTAAGCAAAGCGGAACAAGTCCCCAATGAATGCCAAAAATTACCAGAACCTGCCAAAGTGGCGCTAAAATCATTGATGCAATAACTGGATTTAGTGCATAGAGATATTCAATTCCACTTGCTATATAACCGCTACCATAAGTCACTGCTGGGCCAATAAGTGCAAAGGTTAATGGTACTGTAATAACAAAGCTAAGTAACGGTGCAATAAATTTTTTAAAAGAATCATGCATGATTTTATTAAAGTTTCGTTCTAGTAACGAATAAAACCATGCTGCTAAAATGATTGGAAATACAGATGAAGCATAAGGAATTAAGTCAATTGGAATACCAAATAAATGTGTTTCTAGCAAAAACTTTCCTTGTGGTATCATGTTACTAACACTAGGGTGAAGCAATGCTCCGCCAATTGCTAGTCCCATATAAGGATTACCACCAAATTTTTTAACGGCAGAAAAGCCTAAAATCATAGGTAAGTAATAGAGTGGGGCGTCGGATATGGCGTCTAAAAAGTTAAAAGTTGAGGTGTTGCGCTGAACGACATCCATTGTTAGTAATAGCGCAAGTATGCCTTTTAAAATACCGCCTGCTACCATAACGACTAATACAGGAATAAAAATATTTGATACTAAGTCGATCAGTTTTGATAATATGCCCGATTTTTTATTTGGTTGTGTATCTGTGTTGGTTGTTTCGTTTAGGTTTGTTAACTGCATAATGTCACTATAAACATCAGCAACATTATTGCCAATTACAACTTGAAATTGCCCACTATTTTGTACAACGGTTATTATGCCTTTTCGTTTTTTTAAAATTTCGGCATTTGCTTTAGTTTCATCTTTTAGTGCAAATCGTAAACGGGTTGCGCAGTGTACTAGGCTGATGATATTGTTCTTCCCGCCAACATGTTGAATTATTGATTCGGCAAGTTCTTTGTTTTTCATACCTTATCCTTATTTTTGAACAAAAAAAAACCTAGCACCCCAATAAGTTAGGGTTCTAGGTTTTGCTTACAAAGTAAAATAGATTTAACTTTGCAATAACAATCCAATTGATGATTGATTTAAACTAGCATAAATTTTAAAAAATAGGTAAGACTTATGTAATAATAATTATCAAATTGTGATTCACTTCACATTATATTTTTTTAAGTTCAGTGCGTAGCCTTTCAATATGAATGGTTAAATACAAGCTTTCATCATCAGAAAGCGGATGTTGATATTGTTGTATTAAATGTAAATCTATCTGTTTAGTACAAAGATAGGCTAATTCGTATTTTTGTCGTACTAATTCATACAAAGAATTATCTTGTTGTGTTTGCTTGCTGTGGCTTAAAATACGATGAGCAAAGAATTTTAAATGAGTAACAAAACGTTGATAAGATAGGCAATTTTCGTCATATTCAAAGTTAAAGTGATATTTCACTATATTAAGAATTTCGCGCATGATTTTAGTCATATTAACAATATTGGGCATTGTGTCATTTAATTGCGCATTGATAATATGAAAAGTAATAAAACCAGCTTCGTCTTCAGGTAATTCAACAGATAATCGTTCTTTTATTATTGATAATGCATACAAACCGATTTGAAACTCTTTAGGGTAAAACTTTTTGATTTCCCAGAGAAATCCATTAGGAATATCAAAACCTTGTTTATGGCGTTCAATGGCAAAATGGATATGGTCGGTCAGCGAAATATAAATGCTGTCTTGTAATTTGCCATCTATGCATTGTTTTGCATGATTAATAATAATTTCAGATGTGGTCAATACCTCAAAAGGAATTTTTGAAAGTAATTCTTCAAATTTAGGAGATGTTTCTTTATTATCGAGTGAAAACTGCTTTTCAATAAGACTTGTATCAATTAAGTCACCTTCACGTTTTTTAAATCCAATTCCACGGCCGGTGACAATTAATTCATTACCTTTAGCATCAAGTGTAACAATAACATTGTTGTTTAATATTTTATAAACTTTCATTGAATATGATTAATTATAGCTATTTATTCATTATGAATAGCAATAGAAAAATCGGAAGCAAAAATATAAAGAAATGTGATAAACATCATATTTTAAAAAAATATTGTTTTTCTTTTACTATAAAAAAGCCCCGATAGGGTTAATGTATCGAGGCTGGTTAGTCTATTATTTTATTATTGTGCTAATAATTTATTCATGGTTTGAATAAATTTACTTGGATCACTAAGTGAACCTTTTTCAGCAAGTAAAGCCTGATCTAGTAGTAGTTCTACCCAATCGTTAAATGCGCTTTCATCTTGCGTATTGGCAATACGTTTAACCAGCTTATGATCTGGGTTGATTTCAAACGTGTATTTTATGTCTGGTGCTTTTTGACCTGCTGCAGCAAACAATTTAGCCATTTGTGTGCTCATTTCGTCGGCGGCAGTGGTAACAATCGCAGGTGTATCAGTTAAGCGATGCGTTAATTTTACTTCTTTCACTTTATCGCCTAATGCAGTTTTAACTCGTTCGATAAATGGTTCAAGCTCTTTTTCAACTTGTTTTTGCTCTTCAGTATCTTGATCAGCAAGTTTTTCAATAGATTCATCTGATTTGCTGATTGATTGGAATTGCTTACCATCAAATTCGGTTAAATTGCTCATCATCCATTCATCGATGCGATCAGATAATAATAACACTTCAATGCCTTTTTTGCGGAATAGCTCTAGGTGAGGGCTATTTTTAGCAGCACCATAGCTGTCGGCTGTGATGTAGTAGATCTTTTCTTGACCATCTTGCATACGGCTAATGTAATCTTCTAGTGATACTGTTTGTGCATCGCTATCAGTGTGGGTTGAGGCAAAACGAAGTAATTTAGCAATTGCTTCACGGTTGGCAAAGTCTTCACCAGTACCTTCTTTTAATACTAAACCAAACTCGCTCCAAAACTGTTGATACTGTTCCTTATCGTCTTTAGCAAGTTTTTCAAGCATCTGTAACACACGTTTAGTACACGCATTACGTAAGTTTTGAGTGATTTTGTTATCTTGCAAAATTTCGCGCGATACATTTAATGGCAAATCATTTGAATCAATTAAACCTTTTACAAAACGTAAATAGTTAGGCATAAATTGTTCAGCATCATCCATAATAAATACACGTTGTACATACAGTTTTAAGCCGTGTTTATTATCACGATTCCACATATCCCAAGGCGCTTTTGCTGGAATATAAAGTAAGCTAGTATATTCTTGTTTACCTTCAACACGGTTATGACTCCAGCTTAATGGATCGGCAAAATCATGTGATAGATGTTTATAAAATTCTTTGTATTCTTCGTCAGTCACTTCTGATTTACTACGAGTCCAAAGAGCTTGTGCTTTGTTAACTTTTTCCCATTTTACTTCTTTGCTTTCTTCATCAGTAGTTTGCACTTCAACAGGCAGTGAAATGTGATCAGAATATTTGCTGATAATAGAGCGTAAACGCCAATCATCTAAAAACTCTTTTTCATCTTCTTTTAAGTGTAAGGTGATTTCGGTACCACGAGTTTCTTTATTATCATCAGATATAGTATATTCACCTTCACCAGCTGATTCCCACATAACCGCTTCATCAGCTTTTGCAGTTGCTGCACGGGTTCTTACTGTGACTTTATCAGCAACAATAAAAGCAGAATAAAAACCAACACCAAATTGACCGATTAGTTGACTATCTTTGGCTTGATCGCTACCAATGGATTCTAAAAAAGCTTTGGTACCTGATTTAGCAATAGTACCTAAGTTTTCAATGACTTCATCACGCGTCATACCAATGCCATTATCAGCAATGGTTAGAGTACCTGCTTCTTTATTAGTTGAAATGCGCACACCAAGTTCGCCATCACCCGCGTATAAATCTGGGTTTTCTAACGCTTTAAAACGAAGTTTGTCGGCGGCGTCAGATGCGTTTGAAATAAGTTCTCTTAAAAAAATCTCTTTATTTGAGTATAAAGAGTGAATCATTAAATGTAGAATTTGTTTAACTTCGGATTGAAATCCACGAGTTTCAGTGCCTTGCTTACTCATTGACTAGTTCCTCTATTATATTTAGTCATTTCAATTAATTCTAATGGCGAAAATGATTTGTTATTAACTAACTTTTATCATTTTGCTCAGTTTAATAGCGCATTGCCAGTTAGATTAACCGAATAAAATTAACATAATGGTTTGATTTATTGATGTATTGCTATATGGGAGTAAAAAACCAGATTTCAATAGGGGTTAAGACATTTATTCATTGTTTGGTTATTTTTTGTTAAAAATGCAAAAAGAGAGCAAAAAAAAAGCCTTGAAGGGATTAAGGCTTTTTAATTAAAGGTTATTTTAAATTAATAAAAATTACATAAATCCATAAACAAGAATTAAAATAACAGCAGCTGGAATAACGAATCGTGATAAAACAGTCCAAATGCTAAACCAGAAATTATTTAAATTTAATTCTTCTCGGATGCGTTTTTGGTTCATCATCCAAGCACCAAATATCACTGTGCCTAAACCTGTAACAGGTAACATTATTTTACTAGTTAAGTAATCAAGCAAATCAAATATATTTTTACCAAATAGTTTCACTTCTGCCCATTCATTAAATGATAAAATACATGCGATACCTAATGCCCAAATAATTAAACTACTTAAAATTGTTGCTGATTTTCTACCCAATGGTGTTTTTTCTTCTAACAATTCAACTGTTGGTTCAAGTAATGAAATAGAAGAAGTTAATGCAGCAAAAGTAAGGAAAATAAAGAATAAAACACCTAAAACAGTGCCGCCAGCCATATTACCAAAAGCAATCGGTAAGGTGACAAAAATAAGTCCTGGGCCTTCACCAGGTTGTAAACCGTTAGCAAATACCAGTGGGAAAATCGCCATACCAGATAGCATCGCTACAATTACATCTAAAATAACTACAGTACGTGCAGTTGATAGTAAGTTCACATCTGAACCCAGATAAGAACCATATGCCATCATAATCCCCATACCTAAAGATAGACTAAAGAATGCATGTCCTAATGCCGCCAATACTGCTGTACCGTTAATTGCAGACCAATTAGGGGTGAACAAGAATTTAAAAGCATCATAAAAAGATGGACCGCTAACATAAGCAGCATAACCAACTAAAACAAGTAATAATACACCTAGCCCAGGCATCATCAATTTGCAACCGCGTTCCAAACCAGCACCAACACCAAGAGCAACAATAAATGCTGTAGCAAACATAAATACGGTGTGCCAAGTTAGTAGACTGTTAACATTACCAAGGAAATGGGTAAAAAGTTGACCAGTAGCTTCGCCATTAGCACCTTCGAAAGAACCTTGAGCAGCTAAAACAATGTAATCGGTCGCCCATCCCCCGATAACACTATAAAATGATAGAATTAAAAAAGAACCTACTACACCAATAATACCAACCCAGCGCCATGATTTAGAACGACCTTCTGAAACAGCGACATCTTCCATAGTATGAATTGGATTTTTTTGCCCTCGACGTCCAATTAACCATTCTAAAACTAAAATTGGCAAGCCAATAACAAACATAAATAATAAATAGGTAAGCACAAACGCAGAGCCACCCATTTCACCAGCCATATAGGGGAATTTCCAAATATTACCTAACCCAACAGCAGAACCCGCCGCAGCTAGCATAAATCCCATGCGCGAACTCCACTGTGAGTGACTTTTTTTCATAGTACCAGTACTCATTAATATTGTTTCCTTTAATCTCAATTAGTTTAATTTGCGTTGTGAAAAAAGTGTTTCTTTTATAAGTGAATTTTTAATCATGCCATGAAACACATCTATAAACAAGACATTATGCATGTTATTCGTTATATCTGTATAAAAATTTAGCGGGTAGTGATACAAATGTATCATATTTATTTTTAAGGGGATTAGCTAATTGTTATGCCATATTAAACATCTTTAATACATCAAAAATACAACTAAAAAGGGAAGCAATGTAAAAAGCGGTCGTTATTTTAACAAACCTATTTTTTATTAGTGTCGTCATGAGTTTATGTTACATCATTAATAATAGTGGTAGGCAAGGGAAAAATGGGTAATAAAAAATAATAAACGTACTAGCATTTAAATAAACAAGATTAATTAGGCTGATTTATTGATAATCACAAGCACATAGCATATAGTTAATTTTAGATTTTACTGATATTAAAGAGTCACTATGTCGCAAAACATCGACCAAAACGAAATTAACAAATTTTCACAACTTGCTGCCGATTGGTGGAATCCAAATGGTAAATGCAAACCGTTACACATCATCAATCCACTGCGTGTGGATTATATAAAACAAAAATGTGGATCACTAACCAGCAAACAGGTGCTTGATGTCGGTTGTGGAGGTGGAATATTGTCTGAAAGTCTAGCAAAATTAGGCGCTCAAGTTACTGCGATTGATCTTGCCGAGCAATCGCTAGCCGTTGCCCAAATGCATGCCTTGCAAAATGATCTAACTATCGATTATCAAAAACAGACAGTTGAAGATCATGCCCAACAACACCCTGCAAAGTATGATGTCATTACTTGTATGGAGTTATTAGAACATGTACCTGAGCCGTTTTCAGTCATACAAGCATGTGCCAAATTACTTAAACCAAAAGGTAAACTATTTTTATCAACTATTAACCGAAATCATAAAGCCAAACTATTATTGATTTATGGTGCAGAATATATTGCTCATTTGGTACCTAAAGGTACGCACGATTTTAATCGTTTTATACGCCCATCAGAGCTAATGGCACTAGTTGATCAAGCAAAATTGGAGGTAGAGGATATTATTGGTATGGAATATCTTTTATTTAAAAATCAATTCAAATTAAGTTCAAATGTGGATATAAATTACATATTAATGGCTCAAAAATCAGATTTATTTTAAAAATGTGATCGATTTCTCATTTTAGATATTTTTCACTGTGCTTTTTTTAAAATCCTATATAATTTCGCATGTTACCGATAACACGGACTATTTTATTTTAGAGGATCTATTTATGCCGTTAATAATAATTGCTATTGGTGTAGCTCTGCTACTTATTTTAATGTTACCACTTCGAGTCAATGGTTTTATTGCTCTAATTCTAGTTGCGCTAAGTGTTGGTGTAATGGAAGGCATGCCAGTTATGGATGTGGTGAAATCCATAAAAAATGGAGTAGGCGGTACACTTGGTAGTTTAGCCTTAATTATGGGCTTTGGGGCAATGTTAGGAAAACTATTAGCTGATTGCGGTGGAGCTCAACGTATTGCAACAACGCTAATTGAAACATTTGGTGACAAAAAAATCCAATGGGCGGTTACACTTACTGGTTTTATAGTGGGTTTTGCACTTTTCTATGAAGTTGGCTTTGTTCTGTTATTACCATTAGTATTAACTATTGCTGCCACGTTACGTATATCGCCACTATATATTGGTATTCCTATGGCTGCGGCTTTATCTGTGACGCATGGCTTTTTACCTCCACATCCAGGTCCAACAGCAATTGCAGAAATTTTTAAAGCAGATATGGGGCGTACTTTACTCTATGGTACTATCATCGGTATCCCTACGGTAATTTTAGCAGGACCGGTATTAGCAAGATTACCATTTATTCGCATAATTAATCATCCAATTGAAGAAGGTTTATATAATTCTAAAAAATTTACTGATGAGCAAATGCCAAGCTTTGCGGTCAGTGTTTTTACTGCTTTAATTCCGGTTATTTTAATGTCAATTCGTGCAGTTTGCGATATGACTTTAGATAAAGGACATGCAGTATTACCTTATGTAGAGTTTCTAGGTGATCCAGTCATTGCAACTTTGATTTCTGTATTAGTTGCGGTATTTACATTTGGCTTGTTACGTGGACGCTCTATGGTTGAGGTTAATACAACTTTAGTTGATTCAATCAAAATTATTGCCATGATGTTATTAATTATTGGCGGTGGTGGAGCATTTAAACAAGTGCTTGTTGATAGTGGTGTAAAAGTTTACATTGAACAAATGATGCATTCATCAAATATTTCACCTATTGTAATGGCTTGGTTAATTGCGGCATTGCTTCGATTAGCGCTTGGTTCTGCAACTGTTGCAGCATTGACAGCTGGAGGCATTGTGTTCCCTCTCATTGCATCAACCGGAGTAAGTCCTGAATTAATGGTTATTGCAACAGGTGCCGGAAGTGTTGTATTTTCGCATGTAAATGATCCTGGATTTTGGTTATTTAAAGAATATTTCAATTTAAGCATTACTGAGACCATGAAATCTTGGTCATTGTTAGAAACCATAATTTCCGTTTGTGGATTAGTAGGATGCTTAGCTATTAATATGGTTATTTAGCAAAACATTAAAAGCCTAATTTTTGCCTCACTAGTTTTTATTTAATTAGTGAGGTATTTTCAACATATCTTCACTTATATTTAGTTCTTTTGGGTCTTTATTTAAAAATAGCGTTAAATTCTACTAGCCTTTTAAGTAAAAGATAAGTAGAATGCCTCGGCAATATTTTATCAACAATTTAACTCAATGGTGAATATTGTCATGTCCCGTATTGTCAAAGAAGCTCTCACGTTTGACGACGTGCTATTAGTTCCCGCTCATTCAACTGTATTACCTAACACGGCTGATATTAGCACTCAACTAACCCAAACTATCAAGCTCAATATTCCAATGCTTTCTGCCGCAATGGATACTGTAACTGAATCAGATTTAGCTATTGCACTAGCTCAAGAAGGTGGTATTGGGTTCATTCATAAAAATATGTCAATTGAAAATCAAGCCAATCATGTAAAACGTGTTAAAAAACATGAAAGCGGTATAGTACAAGATCCTGTATCAGTCCTACCAACTGCAACTATAAAGCAAGTTATCGAACTAGCTAAAGAGTACGGTTTTGCCGGTTTTCCGGTTGTGACTGAAACTCAAGAACTAGTTGGCATTATCACCGCACGCGATGTACGATTTGCAACAGATCTCTCTTTACCTGTTACTGCGGTGATGACACCAAAAGAACGCTTAGTGACTGTAAATGAAGGTGAACAACGAGAAATCGTACTACAAAAAATGCACGAATACCGTGTTGAAAAAGTCCTTGTTGTTGATGGTCGATTTCACCTAAAAGGCATGATCACGGTCAAAGATTATAACAAAGCTGAACAAAAACCCAATGCTTGTAAAGACGAGCAAGGTCGTCTGCGTGTTGGGGCCGCTGTTGGTGCAGCAGCAGGTAATGAAGAACGCATTGCAGCATTAGTAGAAGCTGGTGTTGATGTATTATTAATTGACTCGTCACACGGTCATTCCGAGGGGGTACTTGAACGCATTCGCCAAGCAAGAAAGACCTATCCAGAACTGCAAATTATTGGAGGTAATGTTGCTACAGCCGAAGGTGCTAAAGCCTTAATTGATGCCGGCGTTAGTGCTGTTAAAGTTGGAATTGGTCCAGGCTCTATTTGTACAACTCGTATTGTCACTGGCGTTGGTGTACCACAAATTAGTGCTATTATGGACGCAGTCGAAGTGGCGCAAAAGCACAATATCCCAGTTATTGCTGATGGTGGAATTCGTTTTTCTGGTGATATCGCTAAAGCGATTGCTGCAGGCGCGTCCTGTGTGATGGTTGGTTCTATGTTTGCAGGTACTGAAGAAGCTCCTGGAGAAATTGAACTATTCCAAGGTAGAGCCTATAAATCATACCGAGGTATGGGATCGCTTGGTGCCATGGCTAAAGGATCTTCTGATCGTTATTTCCAAACCGACAATGCTGCCGATAAACTTGTGCCGGAAGGTATAGAAGGGCGTATTGCCTACAAAGGTTTACTAAAAGAAATAGTTCACCAACAAATGGGGGGATTAAGATCTTGTATGGGATTGACCGGTTGCGCAACAATTGATGAGTTAAGAACTAAATCTAAATTCTATCGTATTACAGGCGCAGGAATGAAAGAAAGCCATGTACACGATGTACTTATCACTAAAGAACCACCTAATTACAGAGCTGGAGCATAAAACTAGGAGGGAGAATTCTCTCCCAGTTATCACTTCGCATTTTATTCAGGTTTTAATTTAAATTTCTGATACAAATTGTAAATAAAAATACTAACCTTCAAAAACAAAACAACGTCAAAAAGCAACAAAAACACATTTTATAATCAAAAACACTGTTTTTAAATCATTTGTAAAGACTTAAAAATATTTCATAAAATAATTTAACCAATCATTGCGAAGTTTTACAAAATTCTCAGCCAAAAAGCTAGCCAAGCTTAATTTAAGGATTATAATTCCTATATACGCAAAGGTTATGTATTTCATGAATAGTAGAGTTGATGCTTTAGTAAAATATGAATTTATCTTGCATAAGTTATTTGCTAACTGAAAGATAGGATAATTATTCTATCTAAATAAATATCTTGATATTTCAAATATCCCGACATCGTGTTTTAGACACCTTACAGGGGTGGATAGAGATCCGTAACGAGACTTCTATCTAAGTTTGTAAAAGTGAAATAGTGTACTTAACAAATATTGAAAAATTAAATCTGGGTAAGATTCCCGTTTATTCACTCGTAATAAACTTAATAGTGATGAACCAAGATAGAGAAGATTAATTTTTCACAGTTAACTTTATCAACAAAATTAACCAAGCAGTTGGTTGTAGTGATGTTTTATGTATTCGCGTGGTGTCCCTGCATCAGCATGAGTTTTATTCTGACTCGATTACTTACTATGAACTATAACTTGCTTTTACTGTCAGTTATGACAAAACTAATAAATATGGTGGTCTAACTGGTAGGTAGGATGAAAGGAAGGATTTGATTGTTAAATTTACTATATCTACACTTATGGTCGCAACTTCCCGACTATAGGTGTTTAAGATTTAGCAAATCAAAAACCAACTGACTTGGTCCTTATTGTAGGCAATAAAGGATAAAAATAACCCAAAAACAGCTTTACTTTTAAATAAAGTTTGCCACGTAAATATTTTATCTAACTAATTCATTAATGATATGAATATCTTATAAAAAATTTTATAGAAAATCAGCTTCTCTCATATCCTAAGAAGATTTTTACAATGTTAGAATGTGTTGATAACAGACTAATTTTAAAGTGTTAATTAGGAATTATACGAGCGATATCAAGAATAAAAATAAAATCACACAACATCTACAAAGATAAGTATTTCTTTATTTTTCCTTGCGCTTATTTACATAAAATACACGGAAAAACTAGCTTAACAGCTTCCAATATTTATACTTTCAATTGGTTAAATTTGGTTATATTTAATAAACCCCCTACCAGAAAAAACGAATTCAAACAGAAAAGTTAACAAGTAAAACGCAATGAGTTTTAATAATGGATAAAGTGCAGGAAGTACTGGTCTTGGCAAACCTATATTCGAATTTATCATTGACTGTTCTATTGTTACTGCCGTAAACATTCGATTTGCAGGCATTATCAGTAACAAATGACTTAATTAATGATGCTATGCCATCTTCAACGATTAATAGTTATCAGCCTCGAATAGGGAAAGGATTCATTACGGAATGGGGCTTTATATCTGTATATAAAAATGCAAACATCTTTCATAGTAGAATTTGTATGAGTGATTCGAATGCAGATGGCACCATCAAGTTTGCAGTCTATGAATATAGTAGTAGAATTTCTGCTACCCCAAAGATAGAACTCTATGTGTCGTTTGTCTGACTCCTTAACTTCTGTGTTAGTGTTATGGGTAGGGCAGAAATGGAGTTTAAAGAATCATAAAGAACGATCCTGTAATTGTTTGATTTTATTTGAATGATAGCATAAAAACTTCAATAAAATCAATAGCATACTGGAACGATTTTAGGCCTTTAAAAAGCACCTACTCCACCAGTCCCAAAAAACACCCAACCGCTACGCCCCCATAAAAAACGCCACTCCCCAAAAAAAAGCCAAAGCAACCCCAAACTTACCCTTAACAAATCTTTACAATAAATTAACAAAAAAAGTGGCGCATTATTCATCATCAAGTTATAATTTTTGAGCTTATTCAGGCAAGGGGTCGCTCAAAATTCAAACGAACGGATATAAAAATCTAGAAAAAACAAGAAATTACTTGACAAGTAAATAAAAATGCATTACCATGGCTGGCATGCCAAACCTATGCCCTAAATCTTATTGATTCGCAAGGTGGCCAAAGTAGGGCGCCACAGTTATTTTCATCATCGAAGTCATTTCGCGTAGCGAAATTGACGCCGTCGTCGGGGTCTTTACCGCCGATATCCAAGAGGTTATCCAAACCGCTATTATTATCAAAATCGGCATTATTCTTTGCGCCGTTATTGTTATTGTCATATACGCAGGGTATACAGGCGTTAACGGTAAATACAACCAATACTATTCACGGTAGTGGGCCGTAAACGTTTGATGGAGGGCGGACAAAGGCAACTAATACAGACACCTTTTTGGCAATCGAGTTACCAGATGGAAGAACTATCACGCCATCGACCAACACGTCAAGTTCGACAAACCCGATAATGTTACCTAGTGGTAATTTTACATTTAATGATATTCATATGGTAATACCCTCGGGTTCAACGGCTACCAGTTTAAATAGCTTAATTAGCCAAGGAAAGTGGGGGGATGATGATGGTGATGGACAGGTAACAGCGACAGGGAATGTATCAGTATCAATTTATGATAAAGACGGTAGAACTGTTAGTCGAGGTAATACATTAAGCATTTGTAGTGCGCCTTATAAAGTAACCTTAAGTAGTACAGGAGGAAGTTTAGCTACACAGTACGGTATACCCAATAGTAGTACTTTTAGCGGAGGCACTGCGGAGTATTATATCACTTTACCATCACAGCCAGTTATTTGTTACGTAAAGTCGAATTTTGATCGAGGCACAAATACGAGCTTTTTAGCTCAGCCATTGTATGGTTTAAATTTTCCAAGTACGGGAGTCAATGGTTTTGGTTTCAGCTTAGAGATAGCAGGAGTGGATGCAAGTCAGTTGACGTGGGCTTCTGTCAGTCGTGGTGGAATAACGGTATCGGTTAGTTCGACAGGATCAGGTGCCCAAGTAGGATTATATGGTCCAGATACTTCTCAGGATAGAGAAAGTACACCTAATCCAATTGCTCCTCGCCCCTCGTTGCCACAGACATTTGAGCTAGAGGGAAGGGATAGTAGTGGTAATGTTGTCGTGAAATATGGATTTATATTGAATAAGTGGTTCGTCAAGCGACGTGTAGCCGAAGATAATAATGGTGATGCACAGGGTAGATGGTGTCGTAGTTTAGGCTATCGTCTTTCTAAAGTACGTGATTTAACTAATGCACGTCGTGGTCAGAGGTGCTCACGTCGAGTTGGTGGGGGGCTTTCTTGTGAGTGGGGTCCTATCTCTAGTGGATATTTCAAGGTCGATGAGCTCGTAAACGATCGCCCAGGCTGTGTCAAAATTGAAGATGGTACTCCAATGTGGAGTAAAACTCGTCTTACTTTTGCCTTTTGCGTCACCCCTTAGTTCTTAGCGTTTAGTTCTTAATCCTTAGGGCGCGGGGGTGGTTATGGTGCTTGAGAGGATAATATAAAAAAGAATAAAGCCCCCGCGTAAGTTGGGACGTTTCCCTTAGGGTTGCGCCGTTGTGGCAAAGCCACAATAGCGCCGCCCCCCCGCCGCCGACGCTGAAAGTGTCGATGGCTGTTTTAGTGGATTACGCTGTGGCGGTTTAAAGCTGTGGTCTATTTTAGTTCGGCAAGGTTTCGGACGTTTTAGCTTTGGGTGAATAAAATAACTACAGTGACAACGTCCGAGTCAGGGAATTAAAGCGAATTCCCTGACAACCCACGCTTTGGCTACAGAATGTGGCCTACGGCTGCCCGACGCCGACGCTCGGTCTTAACGCACCGTTTGTGCGATTACTCGTATCATCCTGATACTCGCCTCTACGAGGCCACCTTCGCTGTGCTCAGATGTTCAAATTTGTTCCAGACAAATTTGTCAAGCGCGCCACAAACTCGCCAAACGTCCTGTTTGGCGTGCTAACCTCGCTCTGTTGTCGGCACATTCTAACGCCGTAACAAGACAGATAACATAACCTTAAGTGGTTTTTATAAATTATTTTTTTAAATAAAAGTATCAATTTAAAGCTACAACATCTATTGTTTTTATCATCATCCCAACAAATATCCGCCTATTGTGGATAGTGCGTTTATTCAAGAGTTAAAAAACTATTTCAGCCAATAGCAGAACACACTGTGCCTGATGGGGCTATAGCTTAAGGTTGTGTTTTTGCTAAAAAGCACTAGGTAAAAACTATAATAAAATCAATAGTATACCGGAGCGCTTTTAAAGCTAAAATATAATGCTATTAAGTTAATTCATCAAACAGAATGGGTGGTGGGTTATGTTTTTCTTGGAACATAAATTTTTGAGAAAAATTTAAACATTTTGCTCCTTTATCTGTTTCAAAAATATTCGTTAAACAACGTTATTACAAGATACCAGTAGGAACAAACCCAATTGTACGGTAAAATAGCTCGCATTATTACAATAAATTTCCAAGGAAATCGCATGACGACTGAAATGACAACACTCGACAAAATCAAAAAACAAATTGCCGATAACCCGATTATTTTATATATGAAAGGTTCGCCAAAATTGCCAAGCTGTGGCTTTTCGGCTCAGGCGGTGCAGGTTTTGTCGCAATGTGGTGAAGCGTTTGCTTATGTTGATATTTTACAAAACCCTGATATTCGTGCCGAATTACCTAAATTCGCTAATTGGCCAACGTTTCCACAATTATGGGTTGAAGGCGAATTAGTAGGTGGCTGTGATATTATGCTAGAGATGTTTCAAACAGGCGAACTGCAAGCACTTATTAAGCAAACTGCGGAAAAGTATAAATCCTAATTTGATGCAGTATGGTAAATTAAGCGCGCAAAATAGGCGCGCTTTTTTATTTTTGTAAATTTGTAAATTAACACTGTTTATTCTTGAAATTGTTACTGTTCATATTGTTGTTTATTATCTAAATCTTTTTCGATTTTTGTATCTACATCGGAATCCGTAACTGCCAAAGGCCATCCTCCAAGTGATTTAAGTCGATTAACAATTTTACAAAAAAGTATTGCTGTTTTTTGTGTATCATATAGCGCACTGTGAGCTTGCTTATGATCGAATGTGATTTGTGCTGTTTGACAGGCTTTGGCAAGCACTGTTTGGCCAAAAACCAAACCACTGAGTGACGCTGTGTCAAAGGTAGCAAATGGGTGGAATGGATTGCGCTTTATACCTGTGCGTTCAGCAGCTGCCATTAAAAAACTATGATCAAAGTGTGCGTTATGCGCAACAATCACTGCCCGAGTACATTCACTAGCTTTTATGCCTGATCTAACCATTTTAAAAATTTCGTCTAAGGCGTGCTTTTCGTCAACACTGCCACGAAGTGGATTATCAGGATCGATGCCATTAAAAGCAAGAGCTGCTGGTTCTAAAATTGCACCACTAAATGGATTGACATTAAATTGTAAGGATTGATCTGGCTCTAGCCAGCCATCTGGGGTCATTTTTAAGGTGATAGCGGCGATTTCTAAAATAGCGTTGAGTTTTGGATCGAATCCAGATGTTTCAATATCAATTACAACAGGATAAAACCCACGAAAGCGTTCACATAATTTGGCGTTTGGCACGTTAATTTTTCTTATCTATCAAAAAAGCGCTATTATGACAGCTTTTAACCTGTTCGCCTAGCATTGGCTACAAGAGTTTGTATTCAATTTGTTAATCTTTGTAAAAAGCTATACAGTAAGTCTTATTCAAATTACATTAAAACTAATGAGTAGATGCGATTATTGGTTAATGTGATTATAATTATCAATCATCATCAAACAATATGAAAACTGAACGAATAATGTACAACTTTGAATTAGAACAGATAATTAATAACGAACTACAAATTAGTCGTTATCGTGACTATGCGCCAAATGGATTGCAAGTGCAGGGGCGTAAGCAAGTGAATAAAATTGTCACAGGCGTGACCGCTTGCCAGTTATTGTTAGATAAGGCGGTTGAATTAAAAGCTGACGCGGGTCTGGTACATCATGGCTATTTTTGGAAGAGTGAGCCGCAAATCATTACAGGCATTAAATATCAAAGGATTAAAACACTATTAACTAACGATATTAATTTATATGGTTATCACTTGCCATTAGATGGCCATCCTGTTTTGGGCAACAATATTGAACTGGCTAATTTATTGGGTATTTCAATCGATAAACGTAATGACATTACCGATCTGCTTTTTACTGGTATATTAAACACGCCACTTACTGCTTTACAATTTAAACTCCAACTTGAGCAAGTATTACACAATAACCAGCAACAAGTACTATTTTGTGGAGATAATGCTCCGCAAGTTATTAATCGAATTGCATGGTGTAGTGGTGGAGGGCAAGATTATATTGAACAAGCAGCATTAATGGGAGTGGATGCTTTTTTTACTGGAGAAGTGTCTGAACGCACTATCCACATTGCACGCGAATATGGTATTAATTTTTATGCCGCTGGACACCATGCTACCGAACGTTACGGTATTAAAAAATTGGGTGAATGGCTAGCGAGCTGTTACGGTGTTGAGGTTATTTTTGTTGATATTGATAATCCTGTATAACAAAAGTTGAATTTGGTCTAGAAATATCGCATACTTATCGGCAGATTTTTATTCTTTACGTTGTGTTATAAACCAATTATATGAGAGGTCGTTTTATGTTTACAGGAAGTCTGGTCGCACTTGTTACTCCCATGGATACAAAAGGAAACGTTGACCACGTAAGCTTAAAAAAATTGGTCGAATATCATATTGCAAATGGAACATCGGGTATTGTTTCGGTTGGTACAACAGGCGAATCAGCAACACTTGATCACCATGAGCATATTGATGTAATTAAAAGAACAATTGACTATGCTGATGGGCGTATTGCCATTATTGCTGGCACAGGCGCAAACGCAACGAAGGAGGCTATAGAATTAACCAGTAAGGTCGAAAATATTGGCGTCGTAGGCTGTTTAACGGTTGCACCTTATTATAACAAACCGACTCAAGAAGGTATGTATCAACATTTTAAAGCTATTGCCGAAAGTACGGACTTACCACAGATTTTATATAATGTACCAGGCCGTACGAGTAGTGATATCAAGCCTGAAACTGTTGGGCGTTTAGCTAAAATTAAAAATATTGTTGCATTAAAAGATGCAACAGGCGATTTATCAAGAGTTTATCCTACTCGCAAATTGGTTGGAGCTGATTTTAAATTATTGAGTGGCGATGATTCAACCTTTTTAGATTTTATGATTTTAGGTGGCGATGGTGTTATTTCTGTAACAGCAAATGTTGCAGCCAAGGCGGTTGCTACTGTGTGCCAGCTTGCGGCTAATAATCAAATTCAAGAAGCCCGCAATTTAAACGATACTTTAATGGCTTTACATCACAATTTGTTCATCGAACCCAACCCAACACCAGCTAAGTGGGCTTGTGCAAGATTAGGTTTAATGCAAAATGCAACAATTAGATTACCAATGGTCTCATTGAGCACATCGTCAATTCCTGCGGTTGAACAAGCGTTAAAAGACGCAAATTTATTGTAATATAACCTTTAATTTTAAAAGCAGATATTTATGTTAAATAGCACATTAAACAGAACATTAAACTTAACCTTATTTAAAGGTAACGTCATTAAAAAAACAGCTGTTTTAACCGTTTTGACTTCTCTATTTCTTGTTGGCTGTGGTAGTGATCAAAATTTTAAGCGTGAAGTTGATGGTAATGAAGATTATCTTAAGTCGCCTAGTTTAAAGCCGTTAATTATTCCTGAAGGTACTTCTGTGCCGGCGGAAAGTGGTGATTTTTATATTGTTACAACTGAGGTTAAAGGCGAATTAGGTAAAAAGCTTGATATTAGACCACCAGTTTTACCGATCCCAACTATTCAAGATGCATTTGCGATTTATAATAATGGTTCGGTCACGTTTAATGCGCCATTAAGCAATAATATTTGGGATCGTATTCCTGATAGCTTGAGTAAACGAAATATCTTTATTGCTAGTGGTGACAATAACAGCATTAAAACTAATAAGGCCTTTATGGTGCGTGCAGACGAAGATCAAGCCGTTGAAGCCAGTTATTCAATGACACGAGAATTATTGGGCGATACCGAAACAATCACCATTTCAATTACCTCATTAACCCGTGGTACTGAAGATTTAATTTCACAACCAATTGAAGTACAACGCTATGTTGTTGGTTTATTTAATGACATAATGGATGATGTAGCGCCTGATTCAGTTCGGGTTGTGCCACGAAAAACACAAGACAAAGAGGCTGAAAAGGAAAATGCCGAAGGCAAAAAAACAGCAACAGCCATGAGCGGTGCAAATCAAGAATAAGTTTGGAATTTAAGGAGCGAATAGCTCCTTAATTATTTATTGGCAATTGATATAAGGTTATAAACATGAAAAAGTTGGCTGAGCTTTATCGTGGTAAAGCTAAAACAGTATATACCACCGAAAACTCTGATTTATTGATTCTTGAGTTTCGTAATGATACATCGGCATTTGATGGCTTGCGTATTGAACAGTTAGATCGTAAAGGCATGGTTAATAATAAATTTAACTATTTTATTATGAGCAAATTGCGCGAAGCTGGCATTCCAACTCAAGTTGAGACCTTATTATCTGACAATGAAGTGCTGGTTAAAAAATTGCAAATGGTACCTGTTGAATGTGTGGTACGTAATAGAGCAGCGGGCTCTTTAGTTAAACGTTTAGGAGTTGAAGAAGGTAAAGTTTTAAATCCTCCTACGTTTGAATTATTCCTAAAAAACGATGCATTGCATGATCCAATGGTTAATGAATCACACTGCAAGGCTTTTGGTTGGGCTAGTGATGATCAACTTGCTAGAATGAAAGAACTTAGCTTTAAAATTAACACAATCTTGACTGATTTGTTTGATAAAGCAGGACTAATATTGGTTGATTACAAACTCGAATTTGGATTATTTAAAGGCGAAATCACTTTGGGTGATGAGTTTTCTCCTGATGGTTGTCGTTTGTGGGAAAAAGAGACAATGAAAAAAATGGACAAAGATCGCTTTCGCCAAGGTTTGGGTGGTGTGATTGAAGCCTATGAAGAAGTAGCAAAACGAATTGGTGTTCCTTTGTAATGTTTGCACAGTTTGATATCTCTTTTTTTCTACTTTTGGGGTTAGCGGCGCTGTGTTATTTAACACACAATAACACCGTGACATTTGCAGTGCTGTTATTGTTACTGTTTAAATTAACGCCGCTTGCCACTTATTTTCCATTTTTAAATCAATATGGCTTAACAATTGGTATTGTTATTTTAACTGCCGCAATGATGGTGCCTTTAGCTGATGGTTCGTTAAAAATAGGCGATATTGCTAAATCATTTACCACTTGGCAATCTATATTAGCTATTTTTGTTGGAATTTTAGTATCTTGGCTTGGTACGCGAGGTATATCCCTCATTGGTGCACACCCTACGATTATTAATGGCTTAATTATTGGTACGCTAATTGGTGTGGCTTTTTTCAAAGGTATTCCTGTTGGTCCTCTGATTGCTGCAGGTATTTTGTCGTTGTTAATTGGAAAAAGTTAACCTATGCACAAGTATCCCAACAGCACAAGAACGCTATGGGTGTTACAGGGTGAAACCACACAGTTATTCGAGCAACTTAGCCAGACTATTTGTTATTACTCTGGTGATTGGTTAACGGTTACATCTCACTTTGAACTTTCTAGTTATTTACCCAACACATTAATTTCTGATGTAATACCGCCCAATCAAACTAAACAGTTATTGGGACGCCAGTATCGACATGCTATTTTTGATGCAACGGTTGGATTTAATCTTGATGCCTTTGCTATGCTTGTTGGCACGTTAGTTAAAGGTAGTATATTGGTTTTATTATTGCCTAAGAATCTGTCTACTTGGCATGATCAAGATAGCTTACGCTGGAACGAAAGCCAAATGCCCATTAATGTGCCTAATTTCGTTGCCCATTTAATACAGAGTTTAACTGAATTTGGTTTATCAATTTATCCTAAAATTTCATCAAAACAGGTTATGTCTTCTAAGATATCTTTGCCTGAAGTTATTATTGATGATGTTTGTGATTTAGCCGAGCAACAAGCAACTTTAAAACAATTATTAAATAGCACTAAGCCTATTAACGTATTAGTCGCTAAACGTGGACGCGGTAAATCGGCACTAGCTGGGTTATTTAGCCATTACCAACGTTGTATTGTGACAGCACCAAATAAATCAGCACTGACCACCTTTTTTGCTTTTGCTAAGCCCGATACCCCATTTTTTGCCCCAGATGAATTAATTGCTCAAGCATGTATTACCGTTGCCGATTATTTAATTATTGATGAAGCTGCCATGATCCCACTTCCTATGTTGGAAAAATTGTTAAAACTAGCTAAAACAAATAACACTCGAGTATTATTAACAACGACTGCTGATGGGTATGAGGGTACAGGGCAGGGCTTTTTATTGAAATTGTTATCAGGTAAAGCATGCCAATGTTTTCAGCTAGTTACCCCCATTCGTTGGCAGGCAGGTGATATGTTAGAGCAATTTAGTGATCGGTTGTTACTTAATGGTTTATTAACAAAGGGCGATAATTTTGATGTAAGCTCATCATCAATCCAATATTCAAAAGTTGAACGTAATAATGTTGATACATTAAGGTCAATATTTTATTTATTGAAAGTAGCTCATTACCAAACTACGTTAGTTGATTTAAGACGTCTGTTTGATGCGCAAAATTTGACAATTTGGCAAGCGACAGCTAACGATAACCAAATAGCTGCCGCACTCACTGTTGTTGAAGGTAACTTACCAGATAGTTTAATAACCGAAGTGTGGCAAGGTACGCGTCGACCAAAAGGTAATTTAGTAGCACAGTCGTTAGTTGCCCACGCAGGTGAGCCGCAGGCGGCTAAATTGCGCTCAGTTCGGATTAATCGTATTGCGGTTATTAGTGCCTATCGGCGACGGAATATAGCAAGGCAACTTGTGCAAGCTATCTTTGAAGATGCCAAAGCTCAAAATATTGACTTTTTATCGGTTAGCTTTGCTTATACTCCGTCAAATTACCAATTTTGGATTGCTTGTGGGTTTGTTTTGGTGCATGTCAGTAGTCATAAACAGGCAAATAGTGGTAGTTATTCAGTTATGGCGCTAAAGCCATTAACCGATTCAGGGCGAAATCTAACCATTAAATTAAAACAAAAATTACAGCGTAATGTTTATTGGCTCAAAGATATTATTGATTTACCATTTACTGAGATGATTGAAAGTAAGGATAAGTCACAACTAACACAAGATTTAGACGCCTACGATTTTGATGAACTAAACGGATTTGCTTACTATCATCGACCGTTTGAAGCCACTTATGCCACACTGTGTCGATTAGTTCGCTATAATCAAACGCATCAACAATCGCAACCACAGCAACAACTAACATTGCCTGTGTTATCAGCACTAATAAAAAGCAAAAACAACCAATCTTTGCTCATTAGTTCATATCAACTTGCAGGAAAAAATGCATTAATGCAAACCATCAAGCAAGAGATCAAAACATGGTTAGCAATTCAAGTTAGTAAATAATGGCAATAATATGCTTTTTGACGAAAAAACCAATAATAAAGATAGCTGATTATCATTGCAGGTTACCAAGGGCTATGTTTACAATAGTTACCATGTTTAAGTTCAACTTAATTTTTACCCAACTAGTTTAAACTTAACTAGTTTCAACATAATTCGTTTTAATTAAAAAGGAATTGAATGTGACGCAAAATAAATTAGAAAACCAAGCACAACATCGCCATTCAAAAAAACGAACTCAAAATCCAAACAATCAACCCACAACAGGTATTGAGTATTTTTTTAAAGGTTGGTCATTGGCATTTAGTCCAGGTATTAAGCGATTTGTTTTTTTACCATTAATTGCCAATGTTGTGATTATGTCAGCATTATTTTATTGGTTCTTTACGGCTATCTCGGGCATGGTTGATTGGGGAGTGTCGTATATGCCAAGTTGGTTACACTGGCTTGGATATGTTATTGTTTTTATTGTTATTTTAGCATTGGTTATTTTGTTTTGTTATTTCTTTAGTACGGTAACCAATATCATAGCAGCTCCGTTTAATGGCTTGTTAGCTGAACAGGTTGAAGCACAGTTAACGGGGATCCCCGCAGCAGATATGTCGTGGATAAGTCTTATTAAGGATCTTCCTCGTATTTTTAAACGTGAACTACAAAAACTACTTAACTATTTATTATGGGCAATTCCGATACTGCTAACTTATTTTATTCCTGTTATTGGGCAATCAGTAACGCCAGTGGTTTGGTTTTTATTTACCGCTTGGCAAATTAATATCCAATATGCTGATTATGCCTTTGATAACCACAAAATTACTTTTCACCGTATGCGTGAATTACTCAAGCAAGATCGGGTAGATAATTTAACTTTTGGTATGATAGTCAGCTTTTTTACCATAGTGCCATTGCTTAATTTAATTGTTATGCCTATTGCGGTATGTGGCGCAACGGCAATGTGGGTTGATCGCTACCGTCATCAAGCCTTATTTGACAGTAGTAGCCAAGACTTTCGTTAAGCAGAGGGTTATTTTTTCTTCGTCGAATTTGTTGATGGCCAATCGTCGTCATCATATTGATAAGGGATAGGTTTTATCCCTTTCTTTTTTTCAAGATACGCTTTATAACTTAGTCGATTCAGCGCCTTAATAGTATTAATAAAAATCCCAATTAAAATAACCACAATTATCCACCAGTAATCTTTAAGCCACTCCATCGTACTTCCTCTTAGGTTAAAATCGCAATCGCCAAGTTATAGTTGCTAGGTCAACAACAATTGTGCCACAATTATACCAACAGTAATTTTTCTAATATGCGGTTATAAATTGCAGTTAAGGTAATTATATCTTTGCAGTTGGCGTTTTCGTTGACTTTGTGAATAGTCTTATTTAATACGCCTAGTTCGATCACTTGACAGCCCATCTTAGCAATAAAGCGTCCATCTGAAGTACCGCCGCTGGTCGATAGCTTGGTATCAATGTTGGTAAATTCCTTAATAGCACTTGCAGCAGCGTTAGTTAAATCGCCTTGTGGTGTTAAAAAAGGATGTCCTGATAATCGCCAAGATAACGTATAGTTCAAATTATGTTTTTGTAAAATCTGCTCAACGCGCGCTTTAATTATCGTATCAGTTAATTCACTACTATAGCGAAAGTTAAATTGCACACTTAGATCACCTGGCACAACGTTTTCAGCACCTGTACCGCCATTAATATTGGCAATTTGCATAGTTGTTTGAGGAAAATACTGATTGCCTTCATCCCAAACAGTGCTAACTAGTTCATTTAATGCAGGAGCAAAGCGATGGACAGGGTTATCGGCAAGGTGAGGATAGGCCACATGACCTTGAATACCATGCACAACTAAATTAGCTGTTAGTGAACCACGGCGACCGTTTTTAATTTGATCGCCAAGTACAGCATCGCTTGACGGTTCGCCCACAATACAATAATCAACACGTTCTTGACGCTTCATTAGCAAATCGACAACCTTAACAGTGCCATCGGTTGCATCGGCCTCTTCGTCTGATGTAATTAAAAAAGCTACTCGCCCAGCGTGATTTGGATGTTGCTTAATAAAATCTTCAGCCGCACAAACCATGGCAGCAACGCCACTTTTCATGTCAGATGCACCACGTCCATAAATCACGCCTTGTTCATCAATGGTTGGCGAAAAAGGAGGATAAAGCCATTTGCTTTCATCACCAGCTGGTACGACATCGGTATGTCCAGCAAACATTAAGGTTTTGCTGTTAGCCTTGCCATGATAAGCCCATAAATTTTTGGTCTTTCCAATATTAACTTCTTCAATAGTAAAACCGAGCGGTTTTAGCCGTTCAATAATCATTTTTTGACAATTTTTATCGTCAGGACTTATTGATTTTTCGGCGATGAGTGCTTGAGTCAGTGCAATAACAGGTTCAGTCATAGTGGTCTCGATTTTTTATTTAGATTGCAAAATAAATTGTGAATAAAGTTCCTCTGAAAAGCCCAACAATGCACGCTTTCCATCGATAAGTAAAGGGCGTTTTAAAATAGATGGATTGGCTAACATAATCTTTTTAGCTGTTTGAGTATTATTAACCTCAGCACGAACAGATTCATCTAACTTACGCCAAGTAGTACCCCGTGTATTGAGCAAGCTTTGCCAATCAATCAATTGTAAAAAAGCATCCAATAGCTCTTCTGAAAGCCCATCGGTTTTATAATTATGAAATTGATAGCTTACATGATGATCATCAAGCCAAGTAAAAGCTTTTTTCATTGTGTTGCAGTTTTTGATACCGTAGATGATATACATAGTAGGTGATCCAACATTGAAAATAATAGCAAAGATTATAACAGTTATCGGCTTGAAGCGGCAAACTAAAGGGATTTATTTGTATTAATTCATATTAATACTCATATTTAATCTTAGTTGTTAAAGCCAAATGGTTATTAGTGAAAGTTTGAAAATTTTAAATAATTTGGATGGTGAGTTAAGAAATGAATTTTTGAACAGATAATTTCACTCATTTTAAAAAGATCAAACTATTGCTAACCCTTTTTTTTAACAATAAATAAAATCAAATAAAAACAACACACTAAAAAAGCTCTAAAAAAAAGGGTTTTCAAAAGCAAAAATCCTATTTGTCTTTTGCGAAACAAGGTTTATATTATATCGGTTTCTAGTTTACCGCCGAGTAGGCGGTTTAGAAAATCAGTACCACATGGTGGTGCACAAAAAAGAAGTTTACCGCCGAGTAGGCGGTTTAGAAAGCACGATGTCGCTTACTGAAATAACAGAAAAAGTTTACCGCCGAGTAGGCGGTTTAGAAACATATCGCCAACGAACGGGAATATATCTCTTTGTTTACCGCCGAGTAGGCGGTTTAGAAACGTATAACTGGGCGAGTTGGCTATACTGCCGCGTTTACCGCCGAGTAGGCGGTTTAGAAATTTAGATGAGCATTTGAAAACAAACGACAGAAGTTTACCGCCGAGTAGGCGGTTTAGAAAAATTAAGTCAATCAGTGATACAGGTGCGTTTAGTTTACCGCCGAGTAGGCGGTTTAGAAAATTCCCAAGCCTTTTTCGATCATTACTGAATGGTTTACCGCCGAGTAGGTGCCATATAAATTAAAAAAGCCCTCAGACGAGAGCAATAGGTGTCTACTGACAGAATAGCTGGCTATGGTTATTAGCTGTGTTCAAAAATTTTATTGAACGCTTAAGCTAGTTGTCATTATCAATAGTATAAAATGATTATTAATTAACTAATTGCAGCATTTTTCAACAAAATAACTCATAATTCGATTATCGACGGTTAGTTCGGGATGAAATGAGCAAGTCAAAATGTTATCTTGCTGCGCCATTACACAATGATTATCAATAAAAGCTAGCTGATTGACTTGCTCACCAGCTTTTGCAATATATGGAGCACGAATAAATACTGCTGGAATTTGCTCACCAATAGTTGGTATATCTAACATTGTCTCAAAGCTGTTAATTTGCCGACCAAAACCATTGCGTTCAACGCAAATATCCATCAAATCTAATAATTCGACTTCGTTATGAGTTGTCGTTTTGCCACAAAGCACTTGCCCAGCACAAGTACCTAAAATTCCTTTGCCTTGTTTGGCAAATTGTTGAATGGGCGCTAAAAGCCCATTTTGTTTAATTAATCGACTAATTGTGGTCGACTCTCCGCCGGGAATGATTAAACCATCTAAATTAGCTAATTGTTCGGGTTTCTGAACTAGTATTGATTGTACAGTATCGATACTATTTAGCATCGAAATATGCTCACTAACTGCTCCTTGTAAGTTGAGCACACCAATGTACTTAACATTGCTTATTTTGGATGATTTTGCCATTACCAACCTCGATCTTGCATTCTTTCTGATTGAGCAAGTGTGCTGATTTCAATGCCTTTCATGGCTTCGCCTAATCCTTTTGATAATTCGGCTAATCGTGGATAATCATCAAAATAAGTAGTAGCTTGCACAATGGCTTTGGCAAACTTTTCTGGATTTTGAGATTTAAAAATGCCCGATCCAACAAAAACACCATCGGCACCCAGTTGCATCATAAGTGCCGCATCGGCGGGGGTAGCAACGCCGCCAGCGGCAAAATTCACAACTGGTAACTTACCTAGTTGTTTTACTTGTAATACAAGATCATAAGGTGCGCCAATTTCTTTAGCAAAAGTCATTAGCTCATCTTTTGATTTTCCTGTTACCAAACGGATTTGCTCATTGACTTTACGTATATGGCGAACAGCTTCAACAATATTCCCTGTTCCTGGTTCACCTTTGGTACGTAACATTGATGCTCCTTCACCAATTCGACGCAGTGCTTCACCAAAATCACGACAACCACAAACAAAAGGCACGGTAAATTCATCTTTTAGAAGATGGTACTGTTCATCGGCTGGGGTTAGTACTTCGCTTTCGTCAATATAATCAACCCCCATTGATTCTAAAATACGTGCTTCAACAATGTGGCCAATACGTGCCTTAGCCATGACCGGTATACTAACTGCATTCATGACTTGTTCAACAATAGTAGGATCTGCCATTCGAGCGACACCACCAACAGCTCGAATATCTGACGGTACTCGCTCTAAAGCCATTACCGCAACTGCACCAGCTTGTTCGGCAATTTTAGCTTGTTCAGCATTAACAACATCCATGATTACCCCACCTTTTTGCATTTGTGCCATACCACGTTTAACGGTCTGTGTTCCTGTAATTTGATTCATTTTTTACTCCTAGTTGAAAATTGGCCTTGTTTGAAAAGTATTATTCAAAAAGAAACAATTAGACGAAACAGCCAATTGGACTATAATAAAACCATCCAATTTTAGGTTTATTGGTGTTACTATAAAAATCGTTTAGGTAGACTATTGATTTTATTTGATTTTTAATGTATTTTCTAAAAAAACAAGTATTTAAAAATAAAATATGTGGCAAAAACAAAAACTAACCCAATTTGAAGGATCACTTTTTCAACAATTGACTCACTTAATTGAACATTATATTGAGCAAGGAATTTTGATTGCTGGCGAAAGGTTACCTTCAGAAAGGGATCTAGCCAAAATGTTACAGATTAACCGCTCAACTGTAGTACATGCATTGGAGCTGTTGACTGAACGAAGCATACTAATTCGACGTCGAGGCAGTGGTACTTATGTCAATAATAAAAAATGGGGCGTACAAACTTATTCATCGATCAATTGGCGTTTACCTGCCCATTTTTATCGAGATAATAAATCATTTTATCAACAAAAAGTGGCACAAGTACGTGCGCAACAAGTGCATATTTGCGATCTGGCTAATGGTGATTTGCCAACCAATTTAATTCCCAAACTACAGCTACCTAATACCTCGTTAAATGAATTGATTATGCATGAAAAAAACAGCGATGCATTACAATTAGGTTTACCATCGCTTAAAGCTCAAATTGCAACTTACATGCAAACGCAGTTTTCTATGCAAGTTGATATTAACGAAATTTTAATTACATCGGGCACGCAACAGTCGTTATTTCTTATTACACAGGGTTTACTTAAGCCAGGTGATACAGTTGGAATTGAATCTCCTTCCTATTTTTACTCCTTACCTTTGTTTCAGGCTGCTGGATTACGTTTATATGGTATTGAATGTGATAATGAAGGTATTACTCTTGAAAGCCTAGCAAATTGCGTACAACAACATCAAATAAAATGGTTATTTTTGAATCCTATATTTCAAAACCCAATGGGCTTTGTTATGAGTAATAAACGAAAACAGGAAATTCTTGCATTTTGCCGTTCGCAATGTATTGGTATTGTTGAGGATGATGCCTATAGCAGTTTAGCGTTTAAACCTAATTTGCCAGTATTGCCCATAAAAAAATGGGATCAGCATAATCAAGTTATCTATTTAGGATCGCTATCAAAATATATAGGGGGAAATATCCGTATTGGGTGGATGGTAGCACCGCGTAATATTATCAAAAATCTGTCCAATATTCGGCAACACATTGATTCGGGGTTAAGTATATTGCCGCAATTATTAGCTCAAGAATATCTACAGCATCATCACACTGTCCATCAACAACAGCTACGGGAAACGTTACAAAGCAGAGCAGAGCAGTTAATGTATTGGTTGGATTGCTATTTCGGTGGTGAGATTACTTATCAACCTCCACTAGGTGGCTTTCATTTATATGCGCATTTACCTGTAAAAACGGTAGCGCAAGAATTAGCTGTGCTTAATAAACTGTTATCAAAAGGAGTGACGGTATCGCAAGGGGCTGACTTTGGCGATAATTTAGGAACAATTAGATTAAGTTATGGGCATTTTGAACAGCAAATAATCTCAAAAAAATGATAAAAACACTTGCTTTTTTAGATAAAATAAAATTGATTTTTTGGTCGTTTAATATTTAAACTCTTTAGTAAATTTAATAATAATCAACACATTAAGAAGTTATCAACAGGTTTATTCAGTACTTATTAAGTCATAAAGTGAATAAATATCTTAAGTCCCTTTTTTAATTATCCGCAAATAAACCACACTCAAAAAAGCTGAATAGACAATTGAGCAAAATATTACCTTTTAACCAATTATTGAAATTAGTTTTACCTTGTTATTTACCTTTTTAATGAAATGCTAATAATTGGTATATTTTTATAACATTATGATTAAATATAAAATCACTTATAAATAACATTAGGGATTAATTAAAAATTGGTTAATTACTTACCTTTTTTTAACTATACTTTACCATTGAACCAAATATGTTAGTTTACTGCCACTATTCTAACTCGTTATAATTACAAGCATCAGGTGAAAACCATAAACGATATTAGGAGACTATTTTGCATCTTTCATCTAAGGCTTTTCGTATTTTAGGTATTATCGCTACAGTGGCGTCATTAGGGATGTATGTTTCTTATATTCCACAAATCATCGATAATTTGCATGGATTGAAAACAAATCCAATTCAACCATTAGCCGCTTCCATTAACTGCTCGCTATGGGTCTGCTATGGGCTGCTACAAGAAAAGAAAGATTGGCCACTAGCAATTGCTAATTCGCCAGGAGTAATTTTTGGGTTAATTGCTTTTTTTACTGCTCTATAATTTACATAAGATCATTATGTAACAGGTAATCAGTTGCTCTTAAATTATCGTTTTTGGGATAGCATTTTTATTGTTAGAGTTCATAGTAAATTTCAACAAGAATTGTAAAAAAAGATTTTTTTGTTATCAAATTAAATCAAAAATTGTTCAGGTTAATATTTAATCATTTATAAAATTATTTAATAATTAAAATGTTATTGAGTTATTAACAGGTTTGTTAAATACTTATCAAATTGTACAGTGAATAAATCAAGTTAATCGATTTGCTTTAATATTACCGAAAAAATGATAGATTTGTTGAAATTTGCAATTATGCTGGCAGATTATTTTTAAGTACATCTTAAAAGAAGATAGACAGACTAATAGATAGTTTTATAATGCATCCAAAAATCAAATAACCGTCAAAAGGGAAAGAAAATGAAAAAATTAATCGGTATATTTTTACTTAGTTTACCCATGTTGGCTGTAGCTTCAAATTGTGATGAAATTAGTACTAATATTGCTGAAAAAATCAAAAATAACGGTGTTGATCCGTCACAATTTCAGTTAAAACTTGAATCATCTGATAAGCCAGAACAGCAAATTGAAGGTAAAATTGTTGGCTCATGCGATCGTGGTCAACAACGTATTGTTTATGTTCGTTTGGATGGTTTAGCAACACAAACACAAACACAAACACAAACACAAACACAAACACAAACAGAAACTCAGCCAGTTAATACAAAAGTTGAAACTGAGAACAGTAAAGATAAAGTTGAACCCTCAATCAACACGCCAACAGAATCTACACCAACTGAAGGTGAATTACCTGTTACAAATTAATTGAATTATTTTTGAAGAAATATAGGGCGTAATGCCCTATATTTGTATGTTTGGGATTAGAGCAAATGGCTATAATTTGCTTTAACATCATCGTCCCATACACTTGATTGTACTTGACCAATGTGTTTTTGTTGTAAAAGCAACATAACCAAACGTGATTGCCCAATTCCACCACCAATGGTTTGTAACAAATCGCCATTGATTAATGCTTTATGCCAAGCAAACTCTAAACGATCTTCGTCATTTGTTAGTTTTAATTGACGTTTTAACGTTTCAGGATCGACCCGAATTCCCATTGATGAAATTTCAAATGCCCTATGCAAAATTGGATTCCACACTAAAATATCGCCATTTAAGCCATTAGATCCTAAATCGTTTTCACTGCTCCAGTCATCATAATCAGGTGCACGAGCATCGTGCTTTTCATTATTTGATAATTTACCGCCAATACCAATTAAAAACACGGCTCCAAGCTCTTTAGTTATTGCGTTTTCACGCTCTTTTGGGGATAAATTTGGATAGCGTTTTAATAACTGCTCACTATCGATAAAGGTGATAGATTCGGGTAAAAATTGTGAAAGATGATACTGTTGTGAAACAATTTTTTCGGTCGCTTTAATGGCAGCATAAATATTTTCGACCGTTTGTTTTAGATAAGTTAAATTGCGATCTTCTGGGCGAATTACTTTTTCCCAATCCCACTGATCAACATAAACTGAATGAATTGGCGAAAGTTGATCTTCGTCTGGGCGTAATGCTTTCATATTAGTGTAGATTCCTTCGCCAACTTCGAAATGGTGATCGCTTAAGATTTTACGTTTCCATTTAGCTAGTGAATGTACCACTTCATATAGTGCATTAGGTATTGCTTTTACCTTAACTTGCACTGCGTGCTCGGTACCTGACAGATTATCTTGAATACCATCGCCAACTTTACTTAGTAACGGAGCTTGCACTTCGATCAGTGATAAACGCTCGGCAAGTTGCTCAGCAAAAAATTGCTTAACAAAGCTAATTTGCTGTTGCTGCTCTTTAAATGATATCGTCATGTTTACGCTCTAATTATTTAATTAATTTTCAGTGTGTCAGTAAAGTAAACTAGATGAGTGAATTTTGCAAGATGAAGATAGAAAGGTATAGCATCGACTTGTTTTAATTGAATAAAATCGTTATTTAGTTAAAAAATGCAATCAAAAAACTTCAATAAAATCAATAGTCTATCGAAGAAATTTTACTTTTAAAAAATCCTCTATAATTTCCAATCAAAATCCAAGTCACATTGTTTACATATCTTTATAAAAAACATCTGAACCTTTTCAATAAAAAATAAAATTTACATAATTAACCATCAGTTTATGATTTGTTTTTTTCTATTTTTATTATAAGTAAACCTTATTAAGTTATTTTAATAAAATATTAAGTTGCAATATTTTGCTCAAAAGTTATTATATTTTTCCACTTTATTTACAATTAGGGCTATCGCAATGAAGTCTTTTTTTTCGTTAATCTTTGCAAGTTTTGTGCTTTTTTTTACTGCTGTTTCTTATGCCGATGAGCCAACTTATGTGGTTGGTGCCGGTGGTACATATCGTCCATTTGAATTCGAAAATAGCCAACGTCAGCTAGAAGGCTTTGATATTGATCTGATTAAAGCAATTGCCGATGCTGAGCATTTTAATATTAAGCTGATTAATACGCCTTGGGATAGTATTTTTGCAAGTTTGAATAATGGTGAGCGTGATATTATTATTTCAGGAATTACGATTACCGATAAACGTAAAAATTCGGTTGATTTTTCACTGCCTTATTTTCCTGCTGAACAAGTTATTGTAACGCAACAAGGATCTCATATTGCCTCGCTTGCTGATTTGAGTACCAAAACAGTTGGGGTGGTTAATGGTAGTACAGCCGATGTTGTTGTATCGAAGGTTTTAGGTCGCAATAGCCGTGCTATTAAGCGTTTCGATAATACGCCGCTACTTTTACAAGATCTATACGAACAAGGTATTGATGCTGCGGTTAGTGATGTTGGTGTAGTTAAGTTTTATATCAAAATGCACCCAGGTAAGGATTTTAATTTGATTTCTGATTCAAATTTTGAACCGCAATATTTTGGTATCGCTGTTGCTAAAGGTAACCAAAAGTTAAATGATAAAATCAATGCAGGGCTTAAAAAAATTGTTGCTGATGGAACTTATAGCAAAATTTATCGCAAATGGTTTGATGACAACGTACCAACTTTACCAATTAATTAATTTGGGCAATAGGTTTTAGTGATGGGATTTAACTGGGATATTATACAAGATTATCTACCGCTGTTTATTGATGGCGCAATAATGACAGTGACCTGCACTGTTGTTTGTGTAGTGCTTGGTACTTTTTGGGGCTTAATATTAGGAATTGGTCGGGTTGCTCAATGTCGGCATGGTATTTATAAATATGTGCTGTGTGTGTTGGTTAAGTGGCCGGTGAAAATTTATGTTAGTGCCTTTCGTGGTACGCCATTATTTGTGCAAATTATGGTGACTTATTTTGTTGTTATGCCATTTTTGTTACATCCTAATAACGGTATTTTGGTGTCCGATTATTTGATTTCGCCAGAAGTTGCACGATATTTGCGTGTTCAATATGGCGCGTTTATTTCGTGTATTTTGGCGATTACTTTGAATGCTGGTGCTTATATTTCTGAAATATTTCGTGCTGGTATTGAGTCTATCGATAAAGGGCAAATGGAAGCTGCTCGTTCGCTCGGTATGGGGTATGGCAGTACAATGCGTAAAGTCATTTTGCCTCAAGCCTTTCGCCGTATGTTACCGCCTTTGGGCAATAATGCAATTGCTATTTTAAAGGATTCGTCATTAGGTTCGGCTATTGGGCTGATTGACTTGGCTTATGCGGCTCGTACCGCAGGTGCGGCTAATGCGGTTTATGCTGAGCCTTATTTTGTTATTTCGCTTGTTTATTGGTCTATGACTTTTTTATTATCGCTTCTTGTAAAATATATGGAAAAAAGGTTAAGTAAAAGTGATTCACATTAATAATCTACAAAAGCAGTTTGGCGATATCCATGTATTACGCGGTATTACCTGTGATATTCAAGAAAAAGAAGTTATTTCGATCATTGGTCCATCGGGTTCTGGTAAGAGTACTTTTTTGCGTTGTATTAATGCGTTAGAAGATATTACATCGGGCGAAATTGTTGTTAATGGTTTTAAAGTACATGATCCTAAAACCAACATTAATCGTTTGCGTGAATCGGTTGGTATGGTGTTTCAGCGCTTCAATTTGTTTCCTCATATGACTGTGTTGCAAAATTTGATTTTAGCGCCTATGGATGTCAAAAAAATGGCGAAAACTGATGCCATTGCTAAAGCCGAAAGTTTGCTTGTTAAAGTCGGTTTGATTGATAAGATTGATGCTTACCCGAGTCAATTGTCAGGTGGTCAGCAGCAACGTGTGGCAATTGCTAGGGCTTTGATGATGGATCCTACTGTGATGTTATTTGATGAGCCTACCTCAGCACTTGATCCAGAACTTGTAGGCGAGGTGCTTGCTGTTATGAAGTCGCTAGCAGAAGAAGGGATGACGATGATCGTTGTTACCCATGAGATGGGTTTTGCCAGAGAGATGTCTAACCGTGTGATTTTTATCGATCAGGGAATTATTCAAGAGCAGGGTTCACCAGAGCAGATTTTTAAAAATCCACAAAATGAACGTACTCAACTATTCTTAAGTAAAGTGTTATAAATATTTGCTTTTTTATTATCAATCCTACAAAAAACCGTTCAATTTAGAACGGTTTTTTATTGGTTGATATTAATTAAATTTGCTTATTAAGCTTTGTATTTTTTCATTACAATAGAGGCATTAGTACCACCAAAACCAAAGCTATTTGACATGACTGTTGTTAGTTCACGCTTGGTTGGTTCAGTAATAATGTTCATGCCGATTGCTGCTTCATCAAGTTCATCAATATTGATACTTGGTGTAATAAAGCCATGTTCTAACATTAATAATGAATAGATAAGCTCTTGCGCACCTGTTGCACTTAATGAGTGACCAGTCATTGATTTGGTTGATGAAATAGCAGGGATGTTATCGCCAAATACTTGTTTGATTGCCCATAATTCTTTGACATCACCAACTGGGGTTGATGTGCCGTGGGTGTTGATGTAATCAACTGGTACATCTAAATCTTGAATGGCAAGTTGCATACAGCGCATTGCACCTTCACCTGATGGGGCAACCATGTCATGACCGTCCGATGTTGCGCCATATCCAACCAGTTCGCCATAAATATGAGCACCACGAGCAAGCGCATGTTCTAATTCTTCAACCACAACCATACCTGCACCGCCAGCAATAACAAAACCATCACGGTTTTTATCATAAGCACGTGATGCTTTTTCTGGGTTGTCGTTATATTTGGTTGATAAAGCGCCCATGGCATCAAATTCGCAAGACATTTCCCAGCAAAGTTCTTCACCACCACCCGCAAAGACGATGTCTTGTTTGCCAAGTTGAATAAGTTCAGCAGCGTGACCAATACAGTGAACTGATGTCGCACAAGCAGATGTCATTGAGTAGCTAATTCCTTTAATTTTAAATGGAGTTGCTAAGCAAGCCGAAATCGCCGATGACATTGATTTGGTTACAGCATAAGGACCTACACCTCGTAATCCCTTTTCTTTCATTCCGGCTACTACATTGTATTGTGTTTTAGTTGAGCCACCATAACCAGCAATTAAGCCAGTACGAGGGTTAGAGACTTGTTCAGGGGTTAATTTTGCGTCTTCAATAGCCTGTTGTAAAGCAAGATAACCGTAAATAGAAGCATCATTCATAAATCGAACAACTTTGCGATCAATGAGTCCAGTAGTGTCAAGTTTTACATTTCCGCATACATGGCTACGCATTCCGCTATCTTTCATTTCTTGAGAAAAGGTAATACCACTACGACCTACTTTTAGTGATTCTAAGACTTCTTTAGTATTATTCCCAATACTTGAAAGAATTCCTAACCCTGTAATTACAACTCGTTTCATTTACTATTTAGCTCCTAAGTTATCTGGCATCATATAAAAAAGTTTGTTGATTATAGCGTACAGTTGTAAGCTGAACAATACCTTGCCATGCTTTTATTTATATTTCCTAATATCACCGTAGTTATTTATATAAAAGTAGTCAAACCAATAGAACTGCCTAAAAGTAATGTCGGTAATGGTGATTTTTGTAGACAATATTTACTTGCTAAGCTTTATATTATTACTATATACTGTACAAATAAACAGTGATTTTAATGAGTTCAATATGAACGAAAAAATGATAACTAAACTTGAGATATTAGCTGAATCGGCAAAATACGATATTTCTTGCTCATCAAGTGGCGCTTCAAGAGGTAATAAAGGCATTAGTAGTGCACATAAGTCTGGTATTTGTCATACATTTACTGCCGATGGGCGATGTGTTTCGTTACTTAAAATTATGCTCACTAATTATTGTATGTTTGATTGTGCTTATTGTATTAATCGGCAAAGTAATGATATTCCAAGGGCAGGTTTTACACCACGTGAGTTGGCCGATTTGACCATTGAATTTTATCGCCGTAATTATATTGAAGGTTTATTTATTAGTTCAGGTATTGTAAGAAGCCCAGATCATACCATGGAAAGAATGATTCGAGTGGTAACGATTTTGCGTAATGAATATGGCTTTAATGGCTATATTCATATGAAAGCTATTCCTGGTGCTAGTAATGAGTTAATTAATCAAGCAGGCTTATTGGTTGATAGAATGAGCGTTAATTTAGAAATTCCAACTGAAGAAAATCTTAAATTATTAGCTCCTGATAAAGATCATCAAAGTATCTATCAGCCTATGCGACAAATACATCAGAATGTGTTAGAAAATATCGAAGATCGCAAAAAATTTCGCACTGCACCCAAATTTGTACCTGCTGGGCAAAGTACTCAAGTTATTATTGGTGCAACCGATGAATCAGATAAACAGATTTTGCAATTAACCGCCAAGCTTTACAAACGCCCAAGTATGAAACGAGTTTATTATTCGGGATTTATTCCAGTTAATAGTTATGACAAACGGTTACCTGTTGTACAAGACGTACCAAGAGTGCGAGAAAATCGTTTATATCAAGCCGATTGGTTATTGCGTTTTTATGATTTTAATGTTGATGAAATTGTTAACGATCAATATCCTGATCTTGATTTAAGCGTTGATCCTAAACTGGCTTGGGCTATCCGTAATCCGCAGTTTTTTCCCGTTGACGTTAATCGTGATAGCTATCAAAAAATTTTGCGAGTGCCAGGCATCGGTGTTAAATCGGCCAAGTTAATTGTGATGGCAAGACGTCATCGTAAGCTTACTTTTGATGCGCTTAAACGTATTGGTGTTGTTTTGAAGCGAGCAAAATTTTTTGTTGTTTGTCATGAAATGAGAAAATTTAAATTGCTTGATTCTTCGGCCGAATATATCCGACTATCGTTGCAAGATCCGCCTTTGTTAGAAGATAAACAAGATAATATTTCACAGCAATTAGTCATGGAGTGGTAGATATGTTGGCGTTTTATTATGATAAAAGCTTTGAAGGATTGCTATGTGCGGTATTTGATGCTTTTAAACTCAAAAAGATGCCTGAATGCCTGTTGGTTATTGGGCAGGTTGAACCGCTATTAGTGTCTAATAGGCATAATGTTGAATTTTGCGCTCTTAAATATGAGCGTGTACGTGTGGCGTTAATTAATAAGATTAGTAAAGTTACGCTTCGTCATTTAATGTATGTTTGGTTATCAGAATTGCCTGAAAGTGATTTAATTGTTTTTCGTTATATTTGCAAGGTATTTAAATCATCTAAATCAATCGAAACGGATTTTGCCGATAAAGATGTGTTATCTGTACATGATATTGCCAAAAAAGTTAGTCGGGAGCGGCATCGTATAATGCAATTTGTGCGTTTTAATGCAGTTGACAATCCTCTTAAAGGTACGATAGTACCTAATGAAAGGGAAGATAAGATCTATTTTTCGATCATTGCTCCTATTTATAACGTATTGCCTTTAGTTCTTAAATTTTTTAAAGATCGTTTTGCCGATCAAAAGTGGGCTATATATGATGAAAAGCGCGAATACGGTTATATCTATAATTTACATAGTATTGAACCGATCTCGCTCGTCGATAAAGATGATCTGATTATTAATCGTCAGGTGAATCAACGTTATTTATCTAAGGACGAAGTACTATTTCAGAATATGTGGTTACGCTATTGTAATGCATTAACTATAAAAGAACGAATCAATCCTAAATTACAACGTCAGCAAATGCCAAGCCGATTTTGGCAATATTTACCAGAAATGAAATCAATATCAAAATAAATATGTAAATAAAAAATGACTAAATTAGTATCATCATAAATAAAAGAACATAAAAAACCGCCAAATAACGGCGGTTTTTAATATGATTTAATAAAAGTACATAATTTAATAAAAATTATTGTGAATCGATATCATTAATAACATCATTAATCGATTCTTCACGTTGTTTCTGTTTACTTTCATCTACTTTACCACCCGATGCGATAAAGTCATTACGCTGGAAGTAAGCATTACGCATAAAGTTATAAGGATCATCGCTATTTTTAATTAGATCTTCATATTCGATTGCCATTGCTCGTGCTTCAACGCCATCAATTACACCACGTGCCAACATCCATTGCCAATCTATCCAAACAAGCGGCGGATAAAGAGTGTCAACAATGCCACCACCTTCTTCTCTCAATGTTGCTGAACCATAAAATGGCAGTACAACATAAGGACCATAAGGTACATCGTAATGACCAAGAACATCACCAAAAGTTCGTTTGCCACCTTTTTGTAATTGTGGATCAGACATGCTAGCAACATCCATCAAACCAGCAAAACCGAAAACGGTATTTAAAAAGAATCGTGCTAAATGTGTTCCAGCTTTATGAACGTCACCTTGTAATAAGTTGTTCACCATTGAAGCGGGTTCAGAAAGGTTAGATGAAAAGTTAACTACACCTGTACGAACAGGAGACGGAACATAATCTTTCCAAGCTACTGCGGTAGGGCGTAAGACATAGGGATCAAGGGCATAGTAGTTAACATCAAACATGGTTTTGTTAAAACCTGATAACGGATCACTATAGGAATTAGTTTCGGCCTGATAAGTAGCACAACTTGTAAGTGCCATTACAGAAAACATCATACCAACAATTCGTTTTTTCATAGTATTTTCGATTAAAAGTAATGAGGTTAATTATGATGCGATTGTATCACGATTACTTAAAATAGAAAATTTTTCGTTATTTAAATGGCATTATCTAATAAAATTTATTAAAATGTACACCCTTATGACCTCATAGTTAAATGGATATAACAAGCCCCTCCTAAGGGCTAGTTGCAGGTTCGATTCCTGCTGGGGTCGTATTTTAAGCGTTGGTAACTCTTTTTGCATTCCGTATTTATAATTAATTTCCTATTATTCTGTTATTAAAAATTAAATTTAAGAAATCTCATAAGCTTTTATAGTTTTTTAAAACTTTACTAATTATCTTTAGTAATTATGATTTGAAGAAAATAAACATGCTGTATAAATGTGTGCTTTTAATTTATATAATGTGAGGATATATTCATGACATTTACTTGCAGAAAGTTTTCTCGATCTGCGTGAAGTATTGTTATCTGAGTTGTTTATTTATGTATGGTCAATTATTCTGACCCTTTTATCAGTACAAGGGTTTAGTAAGAAATATCCTACTAACAGGGAAACTATTAACAGGAGATCCATTAAAAATATTCTTTTTTTCATACATTTCTTAATAAAATCATTTAAAAATGTCTATAACTATTAAAATAACCACAATGAAAATTAAATAACCAATACATTCAAAAAGAATAGATGTACGATATTGATACCGCTCCGACCTTGTTTCCTAATAAGTTGAATGAGTTTCTTTATTTCTTAACACATACAGAATGTCTTTTTAAAAATAAAATTAAATTAAACCCTATTATTAATTGAATGGTTTTTATGTAAAAAATTAACTTTTTACAGTAGCCAAATTTTGTCGCGATTATTTATTTTACCTATTTATAAACCCGACACAGCGAGGTTTGAATTTGTATTGTTTAATTATATTTACTATTTTTTTTCTGTTTATTTATTGTTATTGAGAATAATTCGCATTTTTAAACTAAAAATAACTTTGATTTTTTTAAAATATGCATATTTAGTTTAATATAATTAGTTTTATTAGTACTGTCGTTATTTTTTAGGAAGCATAATGTCATCTTTTACTCTTAACCAATTACCTTTAGGTCACGAAGCGGTTATTACTAGATTGTTACCTGAATCGTTGCCTTTTCGTCGAAAGTTACTTGCAATGGGTATTACGCCGGGGTGTAAGGTTCTGGCTGTACGAGTTGCACCACTTGGTGATCCGATTGAAATTAAAATGCGTGGATTTTTGCTTTGTTTGCGTCGTAAAGAAGCACAAGCCATTGAAGTTATGGAGGTAAGCGAATGAAGATAGCTTTAATTGGTAACCCTAATTGTGGTAAAACGACGCTATTTAATTTATTAACTGGCTCAAAGCAACGTGTGGGAAATTGGCCTGGGGTGACTGTTGAACGTAAAACAGGTGTTTTCACTTATCATAATGCACAATATGAAGTTGTCGATTTACCTGGTACATATTCGATTGAACCAGATCCACTTAGCGTTTCTCAAGATGAGCTTATCACACGTCAGTTTGTGTTGTCTGATAGTGATAGTGTTATTATTAATATTATTGATGCAACTAATTTGCAACGTAGTTTGTATTTAACTTGTCAGTTAATTGATTTACAAGTGCCAATGATTGTTGTACTAAATATGATGGATGCAATTAAAGCAATGGGCGAGCAGATTAATGTTGATATGTTGTCAACACTGTTAGGTTGTCCTGTAGTAGCAATATCATCAACCCAAAAATTGGGTCTATCGTGTTTTTATCAACAAATCGAAAATATGGTAGTTACACCACAAGCTGCTCATCCGTCGATTGATTTGCTTGGCGATGATCAGCAAGCGGTGATTAGTCGTTGTGTTTGTGAGTTACCAGATGATAGTGTTGTGCATCAATTCAATCGTTGGCAATTGATGGATGCGTTATTAGATGATTCGCGTTATAACTTGCTCGAAAGTGAAAAAGAGATGTTTGCAAACTGCCGTTCATTGCTTGCAAAATGGTGTGATAATGAAATTGATGTGGCGCTTGCTAGTGCACGTTATGATACGATTGATACAATTTGTAAGAAAGTGATTGATAAACCACGTGAACTTAGTCGTCGATTTTCAGATATATTGGATAATATTACTTTAGGGCGTATTACTGGTATTCCGTTCTTTTTACTCGCAATGTATGCCATGTTTATGCTAGCAATTAATTTTGGGGCTGTGTTTATTGATTTTTTTGATGTGCTGTGTGGTACTATTTTTGTCGATGGCACAACGCAGTTACTTCATGCTATCAATGCACCGAATTGGCTTACGGCTGTTTTAGCTAATGGGATTGGCCGCGGCATTCAAACTGTTTCAACTTTTATTCCTGTCATTGGGGCGATGTTTTTTTGTTTATCTTTTTTGGAAGATTCTGGTTATTTGGCGCGAGCAGCAATGGTAATAGATCGGCTGATGCGTTGCATTGGTTTGCCGGGAAAAGCATTTGTGCCAATGTTAGTGGGATTCGGTTGTGGTGTGCCAGCCATTATGGGCACGCGAACGTTAGAAAGTACACGTGATCGTATTATGTCGATCTGTATGATTCCTTTTATGTCATGTGGAGCAAGATTGCCGGTGTATGCTTTATTCGCTGTGATATTTTTCCCTAAAAATGCTTCTTTAGTGGTGTTTGCCTTATATTTGCTTGGTGTAGTTGTGGCAATGATAACCGGATTTATACTTAAATTTACGCTATTAAAAGGTTCATTAACACCGTTTATTATGGAAATGCCAGTGTATCGTATTCCGACTTTAAGTAGTCTAATTAGTTTAACTTGGCAACGTTTAAAGTCGTTTATTTTTAAAGCAGGTAAAGCCATTGTGTTGATGGTAACAATATTAAGTATGCTTAATTCATGGGGCAGTGATGGTTCGTTTAGACACGAAAGTTCGCAGGACTCTATGCTTTCTGTTGTTAGCCAAACAATCACTCCAGCATTTGCACCAATGGGGATTAAACACGATAATTGGCCCGCAACGGTGGGAATTTTTACGGGTATTTTTGCTAAGGAGTCGGTGATTGCAACGCTTAATTCGCTTTATTCGATGGGCGATGACAATGAGCAAGCAACTAAGTCGTTTGACTTGTCGCAAGGGATTGTAGATGCGTTGGCAACGATTCCTAAGAATTTAGCTGATTTGTCAGATGCGCTGTTAGATCCGCTTGGCTTATCTAGTGTTAATGATGATATTGATGCATTGCAATCTGATTTAGAGGTGGGTTCAACTGCTGTGTCAAAAATTAAAACCTCATTTGGTACGTCTGCAGCTGCAATGGCTTATTTGATTTTTATTTTACTTTATACGCCTTGTGCTGCAGCACTAGGTGCCGTGTACCGTGAAGCTGGTTTTAAATGGACTTTGTTTGTAGCCATCTGGACTTTTAGTATAGCGTGGTTAACGGCAACGATTTATTATCAATTTACATTGCTTGGGCATTCGCCTGTGGCAGTTTGGTGGTTGTTGGGATGCGGTACATTTATTGTTGTTGCTTTATTGTCCATGCGTGTTTTTGGGCGATATTTATCTTTTAATCAAGGTATAGTGCCTAATTTATCTGACAATAAAAATGCAACATGCTGTCAGTAAATTTGCTAGGTTAATGTGTAAAACATCATATAGAGGAAAAATACGCAGGTAACGCCTGCGATTTTAATTATAGCCATGTTAATAACATCAATTCGTGATTATGTACAGTTAAAAGGTCGTGCATCTTTGCAAGATATTGCACGTCATTTCCGCTTACCAGAAAGTGCTGTTACTCAAATGCTGGCTTTTTGGATTAAGAAGGGGACGATAAAGTTAGTAGAGCAAAATCAACCGCTATTTTGCCAAACAAATCAGTGTCATTCTTGTTCAAGTTGTGACTTAAGCCGTAACATTGAATATATTTGGTGCTAATTATTTTACTGTTTCTCATAGAAAATCAATACTGATTTTGTTTTGTGATTCAGTTCACATAATTGAGTTTATTTACACAATAAAAAAAGCAGTAATAAATCGTTCAATGAACGATTTTATTGCGAAAAATCCTTATGCTAGTTAACCTTATTCATGTTTTTAGCTATTTGTTTATTACTAACTATACGGTTAGATCATTACTGAATGACAAAGTCGTTTTATTATTGAATAAATGTTATTATACTTCCATTGTAATAAAATGCTGTATGAGGACAAATAGTATGAGTCAATTAGATGAGTTTAAAAA
The DNA here is from genome assembly GCF_001690335.1 of Gilliamella sp. Gris1-4. Lineage (NCBI taxonomy): Bacteria > Pseudomonadati > Pseudomonadota > Gammaproteobacteria > Orbales > Orbaceae > Gilliamella > Gilliamella sp. Gris1-4. Next base: position 47,907 of record NZ_LZHA01000032.1, read on the forward strand.
ACTAACCGTAGTGGTAGCTGATACTGGTGATATCGATTCGATTAAGCAGTTTTCCCCTGAAGATGCAACAACTAACCCTTCTCTTGTTTTAAAAGCAGCACAACTCCCTCAATATCGTTATTTAATTGATTCTGCCGTGCAAACCGCTAAAAAATTAGGTGGTAGCAAAGAAGAACAATTAGTTAATGCATGTGATCAGGTTGCGGTGAATATTGGCGCCGAGATTTTAAAAAGTGTTCCGGGGCGAATTTCGACCGAGGTTGATGCCCGTTTGTCTTTTGATAAACAAGGCTGCATTGAAAAGGCTCGTAAAATCATTGCGCTTTATAAAGAAAAGGGCATTGATAAGTCTCGAATTTTAATTAAAATCGCATCAACGTGGGAAGGTATTAAAGCAGCAGAAGTGCTTGAACAAGAAGGTATCAATTGTAATTTAACGTTATTGTTTTCGTTCGCTCAGGCTCGTGCATGTGCTGAAGTGAATGCCTTTTTAATTTCTCCTTTTGTAGGTCGCATTTATGATTGGTATCAAGCTAAAAAGCCAATCGATCCTTATGTCGCTGATGAAGACCCTGGTGTTGTTTCAGTTCGTAATATCTTTAACTATTACAAACAACACGGCTATAAAACCATTGTGATGGGGGCAAGCTTCCGTAAAGTCGATCAAATTTTGGCATTAGCAGGGTGTGATAGATTGACAATTTCGCCTAACTTACTGGCCGAAATGCAACAATCAAATGCTCCTGTTGTACAAAAACTTAACCCAAATCAATCTGTGGTGGCTCGTCCTGCCCCTATGACTGAGGCCGAATTTAGATGGCAACATAATAGCGATGCTATGGCAGTTGAAAAATTAGCCGAAGGGATTCGTGCTTTTGCCGTTGACCAAGGCAAATTAGAAGACATGATTAGCGCATTGTTATAATCGTATAAAACAATTGGGGAGTATGCTCCCCATTTTTATGCTATTTTCTTTCGTTAATTTAAATAACGATTTTGCAAGTGATGTTAACCTTGCAGGTATTAACAAATTTAAACTCAAAATTTTTTTGGAGATGATGACATGAATGCAACCACACTATCTCACCGCGAACTGGCGAATGCGATAAGGGCATTAAGCATGGATGGCGTGCAAAAAGCAAAATCAGGCCATCCTGGTGCGCCAATGGGTATGGCTGATATGGCCGAAGTACTTTGGCGTGGCTTTTTAAAACACAATCCAACCAATCCTAAATGGGCTGATCGTGACCGTTTTGTTTTATCAAATGGTCATGCTTCTATGTTGATTTATAGCCTATTGCATTTAACAGGTTATGATGTGACGATTGATGATCTTAAAAATTTCCGTCAGTTGCATTCAAAAACTGCAGGTCACCCTGAATATGGTTATGTGCCAGGTGTCGAAACAACCACAGGTCCACTTGGGCAAGGTATTGCCAATGCTGTAGGTATGGCAATTGCAGAAAGAACATTAGCGGCACAATTTAATAAAGCAGGTCATACTATTGTTGATCACCATACTTATGTGTTTATGGGCGATGGTTGTATGATGGAAGGGATATCACACGAAGTGTGTTCATTAGCAGGCACGCTAAAGCTAGGTAAACTAATTGCATTTTATGACGATAATGGAATTTCAATCGACGGTGAAGTAGAAGGTTGGTTTACTGATGATACCGCAAAACGATTTGAAGCATATGGCTGGCATGTTATTCGTGGTATTGATGGCCATGATGCTAAAGCCTTAAAAGAAGCGATTGAACAAGCGCAAGCCGTAACCGATAAACCATCTTTATTAATGTGTAAAACGGTAATTGGTTTTGGTTCGCCAAATAAAGCAGGTAGCCATGAAAGTCACGGCGCACCATTAGGCGATGCCGAAATTGAAGCAACCCGTAAATCATTAGGTTGGAATTATCCTGCTTTTGAAATTCCTAAAGATTATTATGATGCTTGGGATGCGAAAGCAAAAGGTAAACAGCGCGAAGATGAATGGAATGCTCGTTTTGATGCTTATGCTAAGGCTTACCCTGATTTAGCTAAAGAATTCAAGCGTCGTGTTAATGGTGATTTGCCTGCAAATTGGTCACAAATTGCTAACGATGTGGTGAATAAACTCCAAGCAAATCCAGCAACTATCGCTACTCGTAAAGCATCTCAAAATGCTATCGAAGCATTTGCGCCAGCTTTACCTGAATTTTTAGGTGGTTCGGCTGATTTAGCACCAAGTAATTTAACAATGTGGTCAGGCTCTAAAGAAATTTTAGCTAATGCTGATGGTAACTATATCCATTATGGTGTGCGTGAGTTTGGTATGTCAGCAATCATGAACGGTATTGCGTTACATGGCGGATTTATTCCTTATGGTGCAACATTCTTAATGTTTATGGAGTACGCACGCAATGCTATTCGTATGGCTGCGCTAATGAAAATCCGTTCTTTATTTGTCTATACTCATGATTCAATCGGTTTGGGTGAAGACGGACCAACGCATCAACCCGTTGAGCAAATGGCAAGCTTACGAGTTACGCCAAATGTGAGTACTTGGCGCCCATGTGACCAAGTAGAATCAGCTATTGCTTGGCAGTATGGTATTGAGCGCAAAGATGGTCCAACTGCATTAATCTTCTCAAGACAGAATTTAAAACAACAAGAACGTACAGCTGAACAATTAGCTAATGTCTATCGAGGCGGTTATATCTTAAATGATTGTACTGGTACTCCAGAGTTGATAATTATTGCTACTGGTTCAGAAGTAGAACTTGCAGTTGAAGCTTATCATCAACTCACACAAGCAGGTAAAAAAGTGCGAGTTGTGTCAATGCCATCAACTGATGCGTTTGATAAACAAGATAGCACATATAGAGAGTCAGTATTGCCATCATCAGTGACAGCTCGCCTAGCTATTGAAGCTGGTATTAGCGATTACTGGTATAAATATGTTGGTCTTAACGGCAAAGTCGTTGGCATGACAAGCTTTGGTGAGTCAGGTCCAGCTGATCAACTATTTAAAGCATTCGGCTTTACTGTTGAAAATGTTATTGCTCAGGCAAATAGCTTATTAAAATAGCTAATTTTTGAATCAAATAAAGCCATTAATATTGAATTATTGATGGCTTTTTTCGTTATTTGACCAAACATGAGAATGTAATACAAAAGGTAATACTTTGATTATAAAATCATATATAAAAAGTGTTAGCCGCAATTGAAGTACACCTAACACTTATGTTGTGATTGATTTTTTAATCTAAAATATTTTGTATGAAATTTAGATTAAAAATTTTATTATCGAGAAGCTCGTTTTAAAATTACCGCCGTTGATTGTTTTTGTATATAGATCATTCTAGCTATTAATAAAAATGCTGCTACAGCAAGTCCTAAAATAATTCCTATCCAAAAACCTGCAGCTCCCATTGGCTCAGTAATAAAATCGGTCAATCCTAGTATGTAACCAACAGGCAATCCCACAACCCAATATGAAATGAGCGTGATAAAAAAGATGCTTTGGGTATCTTTGTAACCACGAAGTACATTACTTGCCACCACTTGCAAATAGTCAGATGCTTGATAGATAGCTAATAAGATAATAAGCTGTAAACAAATAGCAATAACGGTTGCTTCACTGGTAAATAGCGTAATTATTGGCGTTTTAAAAATAACTAAAATAAAGGCGACAATAATAGCTAAAGCAAAGGATATAGCCAAACTGATATAAGCGGTTTGCTTAGCTAATTCTGGCTTGTTGTTACCCAGTAAATAACCAACACGAATACTAGTTGCAACACCAAGAGATAGCGGTATGGCGAAGGTTAAACTGCTGATGGTGAATATAATTTGGTGAGCAGCAACGGTTATTGGTCCTAGTGGTGCAATTAATAAAGCGATCACCGCAAATAGGCTCATTTCAAAAAAATAAGCTAGCGCCAGTGGTGTACCTAATAGAATCACTTTTTTGATTATTGCAAAATCAACCAACTTGGTGATTGGCGTTTGTCGAATATCGCGTTGACTTGGGGAAGTTAATGTGTATATGCGAATTAAAATAAACATCAACCAAAATATAATGGATGCAGTAATACCACAACCGACACCACCAAAAGCAGGAAGACCTAATTTTCCATAAATTAATATGTAGTTTATCGGAATATTGGCAAGTAGGGCAGTAAATATAATAACCATCGCAGGTTTGGTATTAGATAACCCCTCGCATTGATTACGATAAACTAAGAATAATAAAAATGCCGGTACTCCCCACATAATCGCCCGTAAAAATGACACAGCCACCTCAAACATTTCAGGATCAATTGGGTGATCTGCTGAACTTCTTAAACTGATTATTTTGTCAGAATGATACAAAATTAACATCATAATGACAGATAAAAACAGCGCAATCACCACGCCTTGTCTCGTGTGCCCAGCGACTTGATCCCGTTTAGCTGCGCCGTTTAAATTTGAAATAATGGGGGTTAAAACGGTTAGTAATCCTTGACCAAATAAAATTGTTGGTAACCAAATTGAAACCGCAATAGCCACTCCAGACAGGGCGGTTTTACTATAATTTCCTGCCATAATGGTATCGACAAAAGTGATTGCGGTTTGCGATACTTGCGCAATTAGCACCGGAACTGCCAATTTAACCAGATTTTTTACTTCGTGTTTATAATGTTGTTTCATGGTGTTAATTAACGTTTAACCGTTCCCCATAGGTCGTACTCATCGGAATGCTCAATGTTAACCTGAACAATATCACCGACTTTGACTTGGTTTTCTTCGTTTAAATAAACAACGCCATCAATTTCTGGGGCATCAGCCATACTACGACCAATTGCGCCTTCTTCATCAACTTCGTCAATAATAACAGCTAAAGTTTTGCCTATTTTAGCTTGTAATTTTTGCGTTGAGATTTTTTGTTGTAATTGCATAAAGCGATCAAAACGTTCTTGTTTTATTGCTTCAGGAATTTGATCGGCAAGTTTATTGGCTTCAGCACCTTCTATAGGACTGTATGGAAAGCAGCCAACGCGATCTAATTGCGCTTGTGATAAAAAGTCGATCAGTAATTCAAAATCTTGTTCTGTTTCGCCGGGATAACCAACAATAAAGGTTGAACGTAACGTAATATCAGGACAGATTTCTCGCCATTTATGGATACGTTCTAAGGTTCTTTCAATGGTTCCAGGTCGTTTCATTGATTTTAAAACTGCAGGACTTGCATGCTGTAATGGCACATCTAAATAAGGCAAGATTTTACCATCAGCCATTAATGGAATAAGATTATCAACACTAGGGTAAGGGTACATATAATGCAATCTGACCCAAATGCCTAAGTTAGCTAATTGTTCGCAAAGGGTTTGGATATCGGTTTTTAATGGTGTCCCATTCCAAAAATTAGTGCGGTTTTTGACATCGATACCATAAGCTGAAGTATCTTGAGCAATAACCAATAATTCTTTAACGCCACTGTCGGCTAGTCGTTTTGCTTCATCTAAAACATTGCCGATTGGTCGGCTAACCATATCACCACGCAAAGAAGGAATAATACAAAATGTACAGCGATGATTACAGCCTTCCGAAATTTTAAGATAAGCATAATGTTTTGGTGTTAATTTAACCCCTTGACTTGGAACTAAACTAGTAAAAGGATTATACTCGGGTTTAGGGGCATATTTATTCACATGGCTTAAAACTGCTTCATAGCTATGTGGACCTGATATTTCAAGAACTTTTGGATGAACAGTTCTAATTTGATCTTCTTTGGCACCAAGACAACCAGTGACAATGACTTTGCCGTTTTCATTAAGAGCTTCGCCAATTGCTTCTAGCGATTCTTGCACGGCACTGTCAATAAATCCACAAGTATTAACAATAACCAAATCGGCATTGTCATAGCTAGATACCACTTGATATCCCTGCGTGCGCAGTTCGGTTAAAATTCGTTCAGAATCAACTAAGTTTTTAGGACAGCCAAGGCTCACAAATCCAATTGTAGGGGGTGACATATTCATAGTATTTATAATAGTGTTTTATATTTAATGAGGTAATGTTTGAGAATTCAATAAACTATATTTGTTAATTGTTATTTACAAATCAAAATGAAGTCACCATTTTATCACATTTCATTATAGTTGATACATCGATTTTATAATTTGAAATTTATATAAATAATGTTTTAACGTAGCTGTTAGATGTCAGCAATGACTTAGGATATAACTAATAAATTTGAATAAAAAGGCTTATTGGTTGAATGTTGTTGAACAACATAAAATAAAGCCTTTATTTGCAATAAAGGCTTTCAAAAAAATAGGAAGATAAACTTATTAACTAAGCTGATACTATTTCAATGCATTAGTGACTTCGTCTATTTGACGATTTATGCTTTCAGCACCACCACCCGACAAATACCAAAGATCAGGGGTTAAATAAACAACCTGTGTTTTGCTTTTGTTTAATACTTTTTGTGAAAAAAAGTGCTCAGCCATACCTTGATTGCCGATTGCTTTGCTACGATCAACAACAAAAAGAATATCAGGTTTGACTGATTTAATGTAATTATCATCAATAAAAATTGGTTTTGGTTTGCCTATTAAGTTATTTGCGGGCATAACGGTGAGTGGTACCGCTCGTTTAACATCTAGTACATCGTGAATCAATGCTGCGCTTGAGCTTGAATTGATAAGAATCATCTTTCCATCATTATGAATAGCAACAATAGCTTTTTTAGAACTAGCTTCGGCTACTGCTCGGGCATGTTGAATTTTTTCATCTAATGACTGAATAATATTATCAGCTTTACTTTCTGTGCCTGTAATATTTGCCAGTAGATGGATATGGTTTTTTGTTGATTCAACATAATTTTGGGCGTTCACACTTAAATTAATGACTGGTGCAATTTTAGATAGATCTTCAGTTTTACTAGCTTGACGCCCATCAATAATAATTAAATCTGGCTTAACTTGTCTGATTGCATCAATATTGGGGTCTTTCATATTGCCTGTATCGGTAATTGTTGTTTTGTTAAATTGTTGCAAATAAGAAGGGATAACTGATAGTGGAGTTGCAACAACTATCGAACCTTTACCTAACGCATCTAAAGTATCTAATGCCCCATAGTTCATGACAACAACTTTTTCGGGCGATTTAGGAACCTGTACCGTTTGGTTGTTGGCAGTTACACTCATTGTTGTCGTTGATTGGCAACCAGTTAAACTTAATATAATCGATGCAATACTACTTAAAAATATTTTTTTCTTTTTATTCATCTCAATTTTCCTGTGTTTATATAAATGATAATTATTATCATTTAACAAAAGGGATTTGTCTAGCTATAAATAATTTTTTAAAGATATTGATAATCATTCTCATATAGTGTAGTCTTCATATATCTTATAAATCTATAAATGTCATTATAAATAATAGGGTTATAACAATGAAAGCAAAAAAGAAGATTAAATTGGCTACAAATGTCATTAATACTAGTATTTTGTTGTCATTATCGACAGCTGCTATAGCAGCTAGCAATTCAGATACTGACACCATGGTTGTTACTGCATCGGGGTTTTCTCAACAAGTTAAAGAAGCGCCGGCTACCATTTCGGTAATTACACCAGAAGAAATTGAAAAAAAACCTTATCGTGATGTCACAGATGCGTTGAAGGATATTCCTGGAGTAAATATTACTGGTGGTGGTGATTCTACTGATATTAGTATTCGAGGCATGGATGCCAAATATACCCTAATACTAGTAGATGGCAAAAAGGTTAGTACCCGCGAAACAAGACCAAATAGTGATAATTCAGGATTTGAACAAGGATGGTTACCACCATTAACGGCAATTGAACGTATTGAGGTTGTGCGAGGCCCTATGTCGTCATTATATGGTTCTGATGCGATGGGAGGGGTTGTTAATATTATTACCAAAAAAGTGTCAAATAAATGGCAAAGTGGTATACGTTTAGAATCGGTTATTCCTTATCGTTCAAAAGAAAAAGATACATATACTGGCAGTTTTTCGACCATGGGACCGATTATTGATGACGTTTTAGGTATACAACTTTATGGGCAGTATTCAAATCGTCATGAAGATAAATTTCTTGCTGGTCATGCAGGACAAAAATTACGTAGTTTAAATGGTAAATTATCTTTAAATGCTACAGACACACAAAAATTTGCTCTCGATTTTGGACGAGCTTTACAAAATAGTAATGCAACTGCAGGAAAAACAAGAGATAAATCTAGAAGTGATTTTAATAGAGATAATAGACGAAATACGTTTGCTTTAACGCATAATGGTTTGTTTGGTGATGTTTCTACAACTTCATTTGTCTCTTATGAAGGAAATAATAACCCAAAAAGGAACATGAAAATTCGTAATACGGATGTAGATACACGTGTTACTATTCCTTTTAGTATTAACATGCTGACTTTAGGCGGAAAATATAATTATCAAGAGTTGCATGACGAAGGAAATCAACTAAAAACGACATTATCTAAAATTGATCGTTGGAATTATGCGTTATTTGGAGAAGATGAGTTACGTATTTTAGAAAATTGGAGTTTAACATTAGGATTACGTTATAACAAAGATGAAAATTATGGTAGCAACTGGAATCCAAGAGTTTACAGTGTGTGGAATATTGATGATAACTTTACGTTAAAAGGCGGTTATTCTACTGGTTATGCTACACCACAATTACGTTATGTGGTGACGGATTGGGGGCAAGTTACTGGTGGTGGATATTCTGATGGTATAATCATTGGAAATCCAGATTTAAAACCAGAAAAAACAAATAATTTCGAAATTGGTATAGGTTATACCAATGATTATGGTATTGATGCCTCTGCAACTGCATTTTACACAAAATATAAAGACAAAATTCAATCATATTATATTTGTAATCGTAAAAAAGGAAGCAAGTGCTTGTTGAATGGTTATAGTAAAAAGTTTGACTTTATACAAGGCCGTGAAAATGTGGGTAAAGCCGATCTTAAAGGTCTTGAGCTTTCATTCAAAACACCTTTATTTACTGATTTCTTATTAAGCTCTAACTACTCTTGGACCAAAACCGAACAAAAAAGTGGACAATTTAAAGGACGATCTTTAAATCGTACACCTAAGCAAAAATTCAACACTCAACTCGATTGGTATGCATCGCAGCAATGGGATTTATGGGCTAAAATGGCTTATTATGGCATGGAATCATCAAACAACCGCAATGGTACAAAAGTTGAATACCCAGGCTACACTTTCTGGGATATCGGTGCATCTTATCAAGTACATAAACAAGCTAAGGTTTATGCCGGTGTTTATAATCTATTTGATAAAAATGTAACTAACGATGATTTTGGTAAAACATTAGAAGGTAGACGCTATTTTGTCGGTACCGAAATTAATTTCTAATAAAACAATACATTAGTTTGAATTATTATTCTAAGGCAGCTTTAATATAGCTGCCTTATTATAAATAATTTATTAGTTTAGGCTTTTATGTGTAAAAAAAACGGTCTGAAAACGCATTGATTTTATTGTTTTTTTGTTAATTTTCTGGATTAAAACATGAAGTGCAATTTTAAACTTGGTAGAGTGAAGAAAGTAGAAAGTAGAAAGTAGAAAGGTGATTTATACTAGCACCTTCGCACCACCACAGTTTGGAGATTGCTATGCATTATAATCACCTTTCTAGGAAGGAAAGATACTAGATTTTGTATTTATAACTATACACAATATCTATTGAACTCACACACAAGAAAACGGCATAAGTTTAAAAGCCTGTCGCTTTTTATTCTAAGCGTTAAGACGAATTACACTTCATGGTGTAATCTAGGAGATAGGTAAAAATTCAATAAAATCAATACTCTACCGGAGCGATTTTAGGCCTTTAAAAAGCACCTACTCCACCAGTCCCAAAAACCACCCAACCGCTACGCCCGTAAAAAACACCACTCCCCAAACAAAACAAACCCCAAACTTACCCCCTAACAAATCTTTACAATAAACCAACAAAAAAAGTGGCGGATTATTTATCATCAAGTTATAATTTTTGAGCTTATACAGGCAAGGAATCGCTCAAAAATCAGGCGAATGGATATAAAAGTTCAGAAAAAACAACAAATTACTTGACAAGGAAATAAAAATGCATTACCATGGTTGGCATCTGGCATCTGGCCTGCCAAACCTATGCCCTAAATCTTATTGATTCGCACGGTAGCCAAAGTAGGGCGCCACAGTTATTTTCATCATCGAAGTCATTTCGCGTAGCGGAATCGACGCCGTCATCGGCAAAATCTTCGGCAAAATTATCGTCGATATCCAAGTGGTTATTAAAACCGCCATTGTTATCCAAACCGGCATTACTATTCAAGCT